>NZ_JBSFTP010000015.1:0-113975 GCF_053591315.1 Streptomyces sp. NPDC003042 | reverse complement strand
GCCAGGATCCGTAGCGTTCGGGCAGGTCACGCCAGGGAATGCCGGTCCGTGTCCGGTACAACACACCGTTGACCACGGTGCGGTGATCGGCCCACTGCCCACCCGGGTTTCCGGTCTCCGGCAGCAGCGGGGCTATGCGTTCCCACTGAGCATTCGTCAGTTCATGCCGACGCACCATGACCGACTCCTGCCCGCAACGGCGGTAGATCCACCATGCCGGGCAAGAGCCATCAGACACTGCCTAGACCCCCGCCGCCCGCACCGCCGAGACGGCCTTGCGGGCCGCCACCAGGACCGGGTCCCACACGGGAGAGAACGGCGGGGCGTAGCCCAGGTCCAGGGCGACCACCTGTTCCACCGTCATACCCGCCGTCAAGGCGACGGCCGCGATGTCCACCCGCTTCGCGGACCCCGCGCCGCCGACGATCTGGACGCCCAGAAGGCGGCCCGTACGGCGCTCCGCCAGCATCTTCACCGTCATCTCGGCCGCGTCCGGGTAGTAGCCCGCCGTGTTCGTCGAGCGGATGGTGGCCGTCACGAAGCGCAGGCCCGCCTCCCGCGCGTCGCGTTCGCGCAGGCCGGTACGGGCGATCTCCAGGTCGCACACCTTGCTCACCGCCGTGCCCACGACCCCGGGGAACGTCGCGTAGCCGCCGCCCACGCCCGAGCCGATCACCTGGCCGTGCTTGTTGGCGTGCGTGCCCAGGGGGATGTGCCGCATGCGGCCCGCCACGAGGTCCAGGACCTCCACGCAGTCGCCGCCCGCCCAGATGTCCTCGTGGCCGCGCACCCGCATGGACAGGTCCGTGAGGACGCCCCCGGAATCGCCCAGGGGCAGGCCGGCCGCGCGGGCCAGGGCCGTACGGGGTTCGACGCCGATGCCGAGGACCACCACGTCCGCCGGATACTCCTCGCCCGAAGCCGTGGCCACGGCCCGGGCCCGGCCCTCCTCGTCGGTGAGGATCCGCGTCACCTCGGCGCGGGAGACCGTACGGATGCCCATGCCGTTCATCGCGCTGTGCACCAGGCCGCCCATGTCCGGGTCGAGCGTGGCCATGGGCTGCTCGCCCCGGTGCAGGACGGTGACCTCGTAGTCCCGGCCGACCAGGGCCTCGGCCATCTCCACGCCGATGTAGCCCGCGCCGACGACGACCGCCCTGCGCGGGCCCGTACGCTCCTGGGCCTCCGTACGCTCCAAGGTCGTCATCAGGCGCTGGCCGTCGTCCAGGGACTGCACCCCGTGGACCCCGTGCGCGCCGATGCCCGGCAGGCGGGGTCGGACCGGGCGGGCGCCGGTGGCCAGGACGAGCTTGTCGAAGCCCGTCCAGGATTCGCGGCCGGTGTCCAGATCCCGGGCACGGACCCGGCGTCCGGCCAGGTCGAGCTCCACCACCTCGGTCCGTGTGCGCAGGTCGATGTCCCGCGCGCGGTGCTCCTCGGGGGTGCGGGCGATCAGTTCGTCCCGCCCGGCCACCTGGCCGCCGATCCAGTACGGGATCCCGCACGCCGAGTACGAGGTGAAGTGCCCGCGCTCGAAGGCGGTGATCTCCAGCTCCGCCGGGCCCTTCAGTCGCCGGGCCTGTGACGCGGCGGACATGCCCGCCGCGTCACCGCCGATCACCACCAGTCGTTCCGTCGCCATCGTCCGCACCGCTCCTCTACCCGCCGTCGTCTACGGGGGACACGGTACGGGCGCGGGCTCGCTCAGCCCTCGCCGTCCTGCGGAGTCCCGGTGGGGACGGCCGGGGCGGACGCGGCGCGGGCCGGGTGGGGGATCGGCGCAGGGGTCGTCCGCGGCGCCGGCGCCGGCTTCGGTCGCGCGGGGCGCAGCTTGCGGTAGGCGCGGTACCCGAGCGCGATCAGGGCCACCGCCAGCGCGAACGGCAGTACGGCGGCCACCGCGAGGGTCACGTACCGCACCAGTGTGGAGAACACGGTCCAGCCGCCGCTCAGGGCGTCGCCGAAGCCGGTCTCCCGCTCCTTCTTCTTCTCCGCCGCCTTCGGGGCCGGCTCGGAGACCGACACCGTGATCGTGCCCAGCGCCGTCTGGTCCTTCAGCGCGTTCTGCTGGGCCAGCAGCGACTCCAGGTCGGCCTGGCGCCGGCTCAGCTCGCTCTCCAGCATGACCACGTCACTGAGCGCCGAGGCCCGGTCCATCATCTCCCGCACCCGAACCACGCTGGCCTGCTGTGACTTGACCCGGCTGTCGACGTCCGCGACCTTCTGGGTCACGTCCTGCGCCTCGACCTTCCGGTTCAGAAGCTTCCCGCTGCCCTCCAGGGCGCCGATCACCGCGTCGAAGCGCTCGCCGGGCACCCGCAGGGTCACCGTCGAGGTCATCCGGCCGTCCGGGCCGCGCTGGGTGGACTCGTTGCCGACGTAGCCGCCCGCGCCCTCCGCCGCGGTGCGGGCCGCGGCGAGGGCCTTCTGCGGTTCGGCCGTCTCTATGCCCAGGCTCCCCGTACGGATGATGTGCGCGCGGACCGCGGCGGGCGCCGCCGGCTGCTGCGGATCCTTGACGCCCTTGGAGTCCGCGGCCGGGGGCGCGGCCTCCGCCGCTCCCGGCTTGCCCTGGGCGGCGCCCGCCTCCTGGGGCGCGACCGCCGCCCGGTCGGCGCTCGCCGGCTTGGCCGAATCGGCGCCGGAGGCGCAGCCGGTGAGCGCGAGCGCCCCGGCGAGGGACAGGGCGGCCAGGGCCGCCGCCGAACGGTTTCTGTACAGCGAGTGCATCGTCACTACCCCCGGGGTTCGGCTGTTGTCGCCGCTTCGACGTCCAGAGTCCCGCCACGGGTTTCGTCCGCGCGGTCCCGAGGTGATCCCGATGAGGTCACGGTCCGGCGTCGCTGATCGGTCTGAGACGATGTGTCCATGCACGAAGCGGACACGCGTACGGATCGGCCGGGAGCCGCCGGCCCCACCGGCCCCACCCGTCACGTCGTCGTCATCGGGGGCGGGATCGCCGGACTCGCCGCCGCCCACCGGCTGCTCGCCGACGGACTCCGCGTCACCCTCCTGGAAGCCGGTCCCCGGCTCGGCGGCAAGCTGTACGCCGGCGAACTCGCGGGCGCCCGCGTCGACCTCGGCGCCGAGTCCGTCCTCGCCCGCCGCCCCGAAGCGGTGGAACTGGCCCGGGCCGTGGGCCTCGGCGACGCGCTCCAGCCGCCGGCCACCGCCACCGCGCACCTGTGGACCCGGGGCGCGCTGCGGCCGATGCCGCGCGGCCATGTCATGGGCGTCCCGGCCGAGTCGGGCCCGCTCGCCGCCTCCGGGGTGCTCTCCGCCGAGGGGCTGGCCCGGATCGAGGCCGAACGCGAGCTGGCACCCACCGACATCGGCGAGGACGTCGCGGTCGGCGAGTACGTCGCCGCCCGCCTCGGCCGCGAGGTCGTCGACCGGCTGGTCGAACCGCTGCTCGGCGGGGTCTACGCGGGCAACGCCTACCGCATCTCGATGCGGGCCGCCGTACCCCAGCTCTTCGAGGCCGCCCGTACCCACGCGCTGCTGAGCGAGGGCGTACGGGACCTGCAACGCCGGGCGGCGGCGCAGCCCCAGGCCGCCGGTCCCGTCTTCGCCGGCATCGACGGCGGCATCGGGCGGCTCCCGGTGGCCGTGGCCGAGGCCTGCCGGGCCGCCGGGGCGGACCTGCGCACCGGAGCCCCCGTGCGCGAGGTCCTGCGTACCGCCGAAGGCTGGCGGGTCGTCACCGGCTCGCGGACCGTCGAGGCCGACGGCGTGGTGCTGGCCACCCCGGCCGGGCCCGCCGCCCAGCTCCTCGCCTCCCTCGCCCCCGGGGCGGCCGCCGAGCTGCGCGCGGTCGAGTACGCCTCCATGGCCCTGGTCACCATGGCCTTCCGGCGCTCCGACCTCCCCGACGCGGTCACCGGCGGCGGAGCCAGCGGGTTCCTCGTACCGCCCGTGGACGGCCGCACGATCAAGGCCTCGACCTTCTCCAGCAACAAGTGGGCCTGGGCCGGCGCCGACCCCGACCTCTTCCTGCTGCGCACCTCCATCGGCCGGTACGGCGACGAGGGCGACCTGAAACTCGACGACGCCGAACTCGTCGACGTCTCGCTCGGCGACCTCGGCGAGGCCGTCGGGCTGGCCGCCCGGCCGGTGGCCGCCGCGGTCACCCGCTGGGACGGCGGGCTGCCGCAGTACCCCGTCGGCCACCTCGGCCGGGTGGCCCGCATCCGCGCCGCCGTGGCGGACCTGCCCGGCTTCGCCGTCTGCGGCGCCCTGTACGACGGGGTCGGCATTCCGGCCTGCGTCGCGAGCGCCGGACGGGCCGCCGACCTGGTGATCGCCTCGTTGGCCACCCCTGGCACAGACCACTGATCAGCACACGGGACAATGGACACATGACTGCACCAGAGAAGATTCCCAACGCGGGGAAGAAGGCGAAGGACCTCAACGAGGTCATCCGCTACACCCTGTGGTCCGTCTTCAAGCTGAAGGACGTCCTCCCGGAAGACCGCGCCGGCTACGCCGACGAGGTCCAGGAGCTGTTCGACCAGCTGGCCGCCAAGGACATCACCGTCCGCGGCACCTATGACGTCTCCGGCCTGCGCGCCGACGCCGACGTCATGATCTGGTGGCACGCGGAGACGGCGGACGAGCTGCAGAGCGCGTACAACCTCTTCCGCCGCACCAAGCTGGGCCGCGCGCTGGAGCCGGTGTGGTCGAACATGGCCCTGCACCGCCCGGCCGAGTTCAACAAGTCGCACATCCCGGCCTTCCTGGCCGACGAGGAAGCCCGCGACTACGTCAGCGTCTACCCGTTCGTGCGCTCGTACGACTGGTACCTGCTGCCCGACGAGGACCGTCGCCGCATGCTCGCCGACCACGGCAAGATGGCCCGCGGCTACCCGGACGTGCGTGCCAACACCGTCGCCTCCTTCTCGCTGGGCGACTACGAGTGGATGCTGGCTTTCGAGGCCGACGAGCTCTACCGCATCGTCGACCTCATGCGTCACCTGCGTGCCTCCGAGGCCCGGATGCACGTCCGTGAAGAGGTGCCCTTCTACACCGGGCGCCGCAAGTCCGTCGCCGATCTGGTCGCCGGGCTCGCCTGATACCTCCCCTGGGGGGAAGGACCGGAGGACTACTCGTGACACAGGGGTGGCCTCCGGTGATCGGGAGGCCATGCCCCCGAATCGACGCAGCCGGAGATCCCGCCCGGAAGTTCAGACGACAGGCGGCAGAAGCGCCCTGGGAGCGCTTGCTGCCCGGTCGTCCAGCGACACCGGTGCGGGCTCCGGATGCGGCGCACATGTGACACGCCACCCCGCAGTGTCACCTGTCAGCAAATACCGCTCCACGTGCCGGTCCACGCAGTCGTTGCGCCCGCCGGCCACCCCGTGGGTGCCCGCCCCCTCCACCGTGACCAGCGCCGCCCGCGCACCCAGGCGCCGTTGCAGTTCCAGCGCCCCCGGGTACGGCGTCGCGCCGTCCCGGTCCGCCGCGACGATCAGCGTCCGGGGCAGCCGGGCCGGCCGCGCCCCGACCGCCACCGGCCGCTGCCGCTCGGCCACCGGCCAGTAGGCGCACGGCAGGTTCAGGAAGGCGTTGGCCCAGGTCTCGAAGGGCGCGCGGCGGGCCAGTTCGGTGTTGTCGCGGTCCCAGGTCTCCCAGTCCGCCGGCCACGGGGCGTCGTTGCAGAGCACCGCCGTGTAGACGGCCGTCGCGTTCTCGGCCTCGGCCGCCCTGTCCGGATCGGGACCCGCCTGTGCGGTCAGCGGTCCGGGATCGCCCCGAAGGAAGGCGGCGAGGGCCGCGGCCCGCTCCGCCCACAGCCCGTCGTCGTAGGCGGCCTGGAGATACGCCGCGTGCAGCTCCCCGGTGCCCACGACCCCGCCCGCCGGAGCCTTGGCCACGGCCGCGCGGACCCGTTCGTAGCTCGCCCCCACCGCCTCCGGTGTGGCGCCGAGGCCGTACGCGGCGTGGTGACGGGCGGTCCAGGCGCGGAAGTCGGACCAGCGGCGTTCGAACCCCGGGGCCTGGTCCAGGTTGTTGCGGTACCAGATGCGGCGCGGGTCGGGATCGACCGCCGAGTCGAAGACCATGCGGCGCACGTGCCGGGGGTAGAGGGTCGCGTAGACCGCCCCGAGGTAGGTGCCGTACGAGGCGCCCATGAAGGTCAGCCGGCGTTCGCCGAGCGCGGCGCGCAGGACGTGCAGGTCCCGGACGTTGTTCAGGGTCGTGTAGTACGGCAGGGCCGCGCCGGCCCGCCGCGCGCAGCCGCGGGCGTAGGCCTGGGCGGCGGCGACGCGTTCCCTCTTGTACGCGGGGGAGGGGGCGGCCTGGACCTGGGTCGGGCCCTTGGCGCGGGCGGCCGGGTCCTGGCAGGACAGCGGGGCGGAGCGGCCGACTCCGCGAGGGGCGTAGCCGATGAGGTCGTAGGCCGCGGCGACGCGCTTCCAGGCGGGGAGGGGCGCGACGAGCGGGAAGGACATGCCGGACGCGCCGGGCCCGCCCGGGTTGTACACAAGCGCGCCCTGGCGCGCGGCCTTGCCGTGGCCGGTGGCGGGGACCCGGCTGACGGTGAGGGAGATCCGCGGGCCGTCGGGGCGGGCGTAGTCGAGCGGGACCCGGAGGGTGGCGCACCGCACGGGGTCGGGCAGTGCCTCGACGGCGGGGCAGGGGGCGAAGTCGAGCCCGGGGGCGTCGGCGGCTCGGCGGGCCACCAGGTCGGCCCCGGCGTCCTCGGCGGCCCGGACGGCGGCGGAGGCACCGGCCGATGTGTCGGCCGAGGTGTCGGCCGGGGTTTCTCCAGGCGTCGCACCGGCCGGTCCGGCGGCGCACAGGGTCAGGGAGAGGGCCGCCGCGGCGGCCCCGTGGCGTGCGAGCGTCGTCCGCATGGCGACCCTTCCTCTCATCGGCTGGTCCGATGAGATTCCAGGGCCGCCTCCCTGTACAGGCGCACCGCCGGGAGCGGGGGCCAGTACCCCCGGTTGCCGTAGGCCCGTCAGGAACTGCTACTGCCGCCGCCGCAGCTGGAGCCGGACGAACCGCTGGAGCAACTGGAGCCGCCGGAACCGCTGGAGCAGCTCGAACCGCTGCCGCCCCCACAGCCGCTGCCCGAGGAACCGAAGCCGCCCCCGCCGTCGCTGGTGGCGCACCAGACCTCCGGGATCTCGGCCGACGACCCGCAGGAGTCCCCCGACCCGGGAGGAACGGCGGCAGCGGACTGGGCCGCCGCGAGCCGGGTCTGGCGCGCCGCGGGCACCAGTTGCTCGCGCAGGAACGGATCGCGCAGACCGGCCAGGCCGAACAGCGCCGTCCGCACCTGCGGAGCCGGATCGCCCGCGTAGCGCGACCGCATCTCCCGGAGCGCCGCCTGCCCGGCCGGTGTGATCCGCCGCCCGGCGCGCGCCGCGCACACGGCGCCCATCACGAGGCCCCCCAGCAGCACGGGAACGACCTTGACGATGAACGGCACCTGGGAGCTGTCCAGGGTCCAGGCCAGGAAGCTGAGCGGGAGCGACAGCGGCACCAGTGCCCCGCACACCAGGGCCTGGATCAGCCCCCAGCGTCGCCACCGGCGCCCCCAACCGGGCCGGGAGACGAGCCCGCGCTCCGCCAGCGCGTCGCCGGTCTCCTGCACGGACGGGTCGAGCATGGCGGCGTAACGCACCTGGTAGAGCCACCCGGAGGGCGCCCGCTGAAGGGCCAGCATCACCGTGCGCTCGGCCGGGTCGGCGGCCCACGCCCCGTGGGGCGCGTGGATGATGCCCGGGCCGCCCACCACCAGCCGGCCGTCGCAGAGCAGCGAGACGAGCGCGGCGTCGACGACGGCCCCGGGCCCGCCCGCCAGGAACGCGGCCTCGGACAGGTCGTGCAGGCGCGGCGCGGGCCCGGCCGGCGGAGGCTGGGACCGGCGCAGGGCGCGCAGGAGCAGGACGGTGGAGGTGATGACGCCGATCCAGACGGCGACGGCGAGGAGGTTCATGCCGCCCTCCCCACCAGAGCGCGGGCCCAGCGCACGATCCGGCGGGGCGGCCGGGCCCCGGCCCGGTCCTGCCACCAGGCGGTGAGCCGGCGCCGGGCGGCCCGGTCGGCCGGCAGGTCCCGGATGAGCAGGTGCTCGGCGAAGTTCAGCGCGTCCCGCCGGTAGCCGGCCGTCATGGGGCGGTGGCGGGCGTAGCCGAGGAAGGCGGTGCGGAAGGCGTCCGGCCCGCCGAGGATCCCCGGCAGTTCGGGCGCGAGCTTGGCCACCACCGACGCGCGCTTGGCGGTCAGCGCCCGGGCCTGGACCCGGATCCGCTGCCGGTCGAAGCCCTCGGGCACGGGAGTCCCGGCGACCAGGGCCGACAGCAGGGCCGCCTGCCCGAGGCCTACGCGGGTGCGCGCGGCCTCGGTGGCGGGAGCGGGGGCGGTGGCGGGAGCCGGGGCGTGGGCGTGGGCCGGCCCGTCGTCCAGCCGGTGCGCGGGGGCCGGGCCTTCCGGGTTGGTGATCGTCACCACGTCGCGGATCCGGGCCAGTTCACCCGCCAGCTCCGACTCCGCCGGGAAGTCGTCGTCGCGCTCCAGCAGCACCCCCGGCGGGTCCACCCGCTCGCGCAGCCGCGCCAGTACGTCGAGTACCACCGGCGGCACCGGGTGCGCGTGGGTGTCGTGCCAGACGCCGTCCCGCTCCACGCCCCCGGCCACGTGCACGTACGCCAGCGCCTCCAGCGGAATCGCGTCCAGCACGGTGGCCGGGTCCTCGCCCCGGTTCACCCGGTTCGTGTGCAGGTTGGCCACGTCGACCAGCAGCCGTACGCCGGTCCGCTCGACCAGCTCCGTGAGGAACTGCCCCTCCGTCAGTTCCTCCTCGGGCCAGGAGAGGAGCGCGGCGATGTTCTCCAGGGCGAGCGGCACGGGCAGCGCGTCCTGGGCGATCCGTACGTTCTCGCACAGCACGTCCAGCGCGTCCCGGGTGCGCGGTACGGGCAGCAGGTGCCCGGCCTCCAGCCGGGGCGAGGTGGTCCGTACGAAGGCGATGTGCTCGCTGACCAGCGGCGCCCCCAGCGCCACCGCCCGCTCGGCGAGGGCGGCCAGCTTCGCGGGGTCGGGGCGGTCGGCGCCGCCGAGCCCCAGCGAGACCCCGTGCGGGACGACGCGGACGCCGCGCTCGCGCAGCCGCAGCAGGGATGCGGGCAGGTGGCCGTGGTCCGGGCAGATGTTCTCGGCCACCACCTCGACCCAGTCCAGGCCAGGCAGCCGCTCGACGGCGTCCGCGATCTCCGGCCGCCAGCCGATGCCCACCCCCAGGTGTGCCATGGGCTTCATGTCCCCTCGCCCCCTCTCGTCGGTCCGTGTGCCGGTGTCATGGCCCCGACGGTGTCGGGCCAACCCGGGAGAGGGGACGTTCAGAGCAACATTTGAGGTTCCCGCGGCGGGATCAGAGCCGCGCGCGGAGCGCGGGATGGTCCGCGACCACCGTGCAGGAACCCGGTGCGATCTCGGTGAAACCGGCGTCGCGCACCACCGGGAGCCCGCTCCCGCTGAGCTCGGCCCAGCGCGCGCGGGGGGCCGTGCGTACGGCCAGCCGGAAACCGGAAGCCTGCCAGCGCTCGCGCTCCGCCGGACCGAGTTCCCACCAGGCGAGCTGTGCCGCGTGGCCTGCCTGGGCCATCGCCTTGCCGGCGGACATGTCGAGATCCGGGTTGAGCCAGAGCACCGGGACCCCGGGCTCGGGCGGAGCGACCGGCTCCGGGTCGTCCAGGTCGGTGCCCGACACCTGGAGCTTGGCGAGTTCCTTGGGCCAGCCGTCGAGCGGGATCGGAGGGAACACCCGCACCTCTGACATGTCACCGTGCACGGTGACGCCTGGCAGTGTCTGCGCCTTGCGCCACTCCGCCCCGCGTGCCCGGCGCACCACCTTCCGGATCCGGGCGTCCTGCCAGTCGCGGACCGCCTCGGCCCATTCGCCCTCGCCGTGCGCGCGTTCGTCCGTCAGCAGGACCAGCACCGCGCGGGCCGCCGTCTCCAGCGCGTCCGTCCGCGCCGGCGGTCCGTCCTTCTCGATCCGCACGACCAGCGGCAGCACGAACTGCGGGGCCTCGTCGCGGGTGACGTGACCCTGCCGGAACGGGCTGTCCTCCCCGACGGCCGGTACGTCTGCGGTCTCCTGTGCGTCCTTGGTACTCATCCGCCCAAGGATGTCAGGCTCCACCTCCAGGATGATGTCCCGGGGCGCGCCCGGGGCCAGGATCGAGTCATGAAGAGCGATCTCTTTGCCTCCGAGAACCTGGCCCAGCCGCCCGCCGCGCCCGGCATGACCCTGCAGAACAGCAAGTCCGTCAAGTACACCGTCAACGGTGAGATGCTCGCCCGCCAGGGCTCGATGATCGCCTTCCGGGGCAACCTCCAGTTCGAGCGCAAGGGCCAGGGCATCGGCGGCCTCCTCAAGCGCGCCGTCACCGGCGAGGGGCTCGCGCTGATGGCCGTACGCGGGCAGGGCGAGGCCTGGTTCGCGCACGAGGCCGGCCACTGCTTCATCATCGAGTTCGAGCCCGGCGACGCCCTGACCGTCAACGGCCGCAACGTCCTGTGCTTCGACCCGACGCTCTCCTACGAGATCAAGATGGTGAAGGGCGCCGGCATGACCGGCGGCGGCCTGTTCAACAGCCTCTTCACCGGCACCGGCAAGCTCGCGGTGGTCTGCGACGCCAACCCGATCATCATCCCGGTCACCGCCCAGGCGCCCGTGTTCGTCGACACCGACGCCGTCGTCGGCTGGAGCGCGCGGCTGGAGACCGGTCTGCACCGCTCCCAGTCCGTCGGCTCCATGATCCGCGGCGGCTCCGGCGAAGCCGTACAGCTCAGGCTCAGCGGCGAGGGCTTCGTCATCGTCCGGCCCAGCGAGCTCACCGAGACGGCGGCCGCACACTGAAGCTCACCGACGTGGGCCGCCGCTACGGAAGGCGGCGGCCCTGGATCCTGCGCGGCGTCTGCCTGGAACTGCCGCCCGGCGCCCTGGTCCGCGTCGAAGGCGGCAACGGCGGCGGCAAGTCCACCCTCCTGCGCCTCCTCGCAGGCATCGACACCCCCACCGAGGGCAGCGTCACAGCCCGCCCGCCCCGCACCGCCTACGTCCCCGAACGCTTCCCGGCGGCCCTGCCGCTCACCGCCGCCGCCTACCTGACCCACCTGGGCCGGATCCACGGGCTCCCGCGCGCCGAGGCGGCCCGGCGCGCCGCCGAGCGGCTGGAGCGGTTCGGCGCCGCCGCGTACGCCGGCACCCCGCTCGCCGAGCTGTCCAAGGGGACCAGCCAGAAGGTGGCCGTCGCCCAGGCACTGCTCGCCGAGCCGGGCCTGCTCGTCCTCGACGAGGCGTGGACCGGACTCGACGCGTCCGCCCGCGCCGAGCTGGACCGTGCCGTCACCGAACGCACCGCCGCCGGGGGCACGGTGGTCTTCGTCGACCACGACCCGCTGCGGCTCGCGGACGCCCCCGACGCCCACTACCGGGTCGAGGGCGGCGCGCTGACAGCAGTGTCCGGGGCGCACGGCCCGTTCGTACGCATCCACGCGGCCGGAGCACCCGGCAGCGCACCGCCCCCGGGCCTGACCGTCGCGCCCGCCCCCGGCGGGGGAGTCCTGCTGACCGTGGAGGCGGCCCGCTCCGACACCGTGCTGCGCGAGCTGCTCACCGCGAGCCCGCCCTGGCACATCCGCGCCGTGGAGGAACTGCCGTGACCGTTCTGCTCCGCTACCAGGGCGCCCTGCTCCTGCGCTCCCAGCGCTGGCTCGCCCCGCTGATCGTCTACGCCGCCTTCGTGGCGGTCGGCGTCCGGGCGGGCGAACCGGCACTGGACTCGCTCGGCTACGTGGCCGCCGGGCTGGTGCCGCAGACGGCCTGGCTGGTCCGGATCTGCGTGACCAACGAGCCCCCGGCGGCCCGCCACTGCGCGGCCGCCGCCGTCGGTCCGCCCCGACTGCACGCGGCGGCGCTGCTGACCGCCCTCGGCGGCGCGCTGCTCGCGGGAACGGTGGCCGGCGCGGTGGCGCTGCTGCTCGGTGACCCCGCCGGACACCCGCTCCCCGAGGTCGTCCTCGCCGGGGCGCTGGCCGTGGCCGTGTGCGCGCTGACGGGGGCGGCCGTGGGGGCGCTGTGCAGCAGGCCGCTCGTACCCGGGCGCGGCCTCGCGTACCTGGCCGGGGGCGTCGGCTCGCTGCTGGCCTGGGTCCTCGCGGTGTCCCCGGCCCGCGGCGCGGTGTCCGCGCTGGTCGAGGGGGCGCGTACGAACACCGTGGAGCTGCCGTTCGGCTCCCTGGCGGGGGCGGTGCTGCTGGCCGGTGCGGCCGGTGCGGCGGCGTGCCTGGTCAGCGCGCGGCGGGACTGAGTACGCTCGTACGTATGGACCCGCGTATGGACCTGCTGGACGAGACCGCGTCGTACTGCCCCGCCCCGGCCGCCCCCGCCGAGCCGGTGCCCGGGCCGCCGTACGCCGACTGCGTGCAGTGCGGAAAGCCCACCGAGTACGGGGTCGCGACCCGTGGCGTGGTGCTGTGCCCGGTGTGCGAGTGGCAGGACGCGGAGCGCACCGCCTGCTCCGGCTGACCGCACCGGCCGGGGGTCGGCGCGTGGCCTACTTGCCGATCAGGTCGGACACCTTCACGAACCGGTACCCGCGCTTGCGCAGCTCCGGGACGATCTTCAAGATGGCCTGCTCGGTGACCGGGGCGGCGCTGCGCGTGCAGTGCATGACCACCACCGAACCGGGCCTCACCCCGGCCAGCACCTGTTCGGCCACCGCGTCGGGATCCCGCGCGAAGGCGTCCCCGCTGACCACGTCCCACTGCACGGCGGTGACCTTGGCCTCGGCCAGGGTCCGTAGCGCCTGGTCGTCGTAGCAGCCGCCGGGGAAGCGGAAGTACGGCACGGTGTTGACCGCGCCGGCCTTCCGGAAGGCGGCGAAGGCCTGGTCGACATCGGCGCGGGCGGCGGCGCCGTCGAGCGCGGGCAGCCCGTAGCAGGGCGACTTGAAGGCGTAGTGGCTGTACGAGTGGTTCGCGATCTCGAAGTTCGGGTCGGTGCCGATGGACTTGGCCTGGTCCGGATACTCCTCGGCCCAGCGGCCCGTCATGAAGACGGTCGACGGCACCTGGAGCCGGCGCAGGGTGGAGATCAGCCCGGGGTTGTCGAAACGTTCCCCCGAGGCGGCGCGCGGACCCTGGTCCGAGGTCATGTCGGCGTCGAACGTCAGGGCCACGGTCTTGTCGGTCCGTTGCCGCGCCCGTTCGAAGACGGGGGTCAGGCCGTTCGGGCCGGGGGCGATGGTCGGGGCCTTGCGGGGCGCGCCCGCCTGCGGGGAGGTGGCCGCCGATGGGGAGCCGCCCGACGGGGAGCCGGAGGCGGAGGCGGCCGGGGTGCCCGTACGGGCCTGGCCGCCGCCCTGCGACGTGCCGGTGCCGCCCCCGCAACCCGCGAGAGCGGCACTGAGTGCGGTCACGGCCGCCACTTTGCGTACAGAAATGGTCACGCACGCAAAATATATGACTATGTGGCAATAAGACGTTTGCGGCACTCCTTCACGTCGAAGTCGGCCGGCGGGTACTGCGGATCCATCTCCCCCAGGTGCTCCAGCAGCAGTGTGCTGACCGCCCAGTCGCGGTACCACTTGCGGTCCGCGGGGACGATGTACCAGGGCGCGGCGTCGGTGGAGCAGCGCTCCAGCGCCAGCTCGTACGCCTGCTGGTACGCGGGCCACGCGGCGCGCTCCTCGATGTCACCGGGGCTGAACTTCCAGTGCTTGTCCGGGTTGTCGAGCCGCTCCAGGAGCCGTCGGCGCTGCTCCTCGTAGCCGAGGTGGAGGAAGACCTTGACGACGGTCGCCCCGTCGTCCGCGAGGGACTTCTCGAACCGGTTGATCTGCGCGTAGCGGCGGGCCAGCTGACTGCGCGACACCAGCTCGCGGACGCGGGCGACCAGGACGTCCTCGTAGTGCGAACGGTCGAAGATGCCGATCTCCCCCGGCTGGGGGAGGGCCTTCTCCACGCGCCACAGGAAGGGATGGCCGCGCTCCTCGGGCGTGGGCGCCTTGAAGGCCTTGATGCGGCAGCCGGAGGGGTTGAACAGGCCGATCACGTGCTTGACGGTGCCACCCTTGCCGCTGGTGTCCATGCCCTGGAGGACCAGCAGGAGCCGGCGCCGGTCCCCGGCCGTGCTCGCCGCGTACAGCCGTTCCTGGAGGGAGGCCAGCCGGTCGGCCATCCGGGCGGTGGCAGCGACACCGGCCGCCTTGTCGGACGGGCCGGCGGGTACGGAGTCGGTGCGGTGGGCGGCGAGGTCCACGCGCTCGCCGACCGGTACGCGCAGCAGCGGGCGCAGCGGCTCGTCCTGGCCGGCCTTCCCGGCGCTCGTGTCCTGCCGCGACGCTCTGTCCTTCTCGGCCATCGCCGCCCGCTCCGATCCCGTCGATTCCATCCGATCCTCCAACGGATCGAACGGGACCGCGACGCGGCCGACGGCAGGGGACCCGAGGTCAGTGCCAGGGACCGGTCACCGCGAACGTCGTCCCGGGCAGATAGGCGTTGACGTACATCGTCCGCCCGTCGGGGGAGAAGGTGACGCCCGCGAACTCCCCCCACTCCGGGGCCCCGGGCATCCCGATGTCGTCCGCGTTGCGGGCCATCGGGTAGACCTCGCCGTCCACGGTCACGCCGAGGACGTACTGGGCTCCGCCGCCGTCCTCGCAGACCATCAGGCCGCCGTCCGGGGCCGGGCAGATGTTGTCGGGGGACTCCCCGGGGAGCCGGATGTCGCTCGCCGGGCCGAAGAGCACGTCCAGCCGGAGCCGGGCGCGCAGCGGATCGTAGAACCAGACCTGCCCGTGGTGGTCGGCGGCGGCCCCCTCGCGGGCGCGGGCGAAGCTGGAGACGAAGTGGACCCCGCCGTCGCCCCAGTAGCAGCCCTCCAGCTTCTGCGCGTGGGTGATCCCGCGCGGGCCGAAGTCCTGGAGGCGGACGGGGACGCCGGCGGCCGAGGGGTCCCGTACGGGTGCCCACTCCACCGGGAAGTGCGCCCCGGGCTCGTCCACCGCGGCCAGGTCCGCCACGCCCGGCACGCGCAGCGCCTCCAGGGTGCCGCCGGCCCGCAGGGAGCCGGGTCCGCCGAGGGGCCGTGCGGGAAGGAAGCGGTAGAACAGGCCGAACGGCTCGGTGAAGGCGTCCTCGGTCTCGTAGACGACACCCCGGTACGGGTCCACCGCTACGGCCTCGTGGGCGAAGCGGCCCAGCGCCGTCAGGGGGACCGCGCCGAGCCGGTGCGGGTCGGCGGGGTCCACCTCGAAGACGTACCCGTGGTCCCGGGTGTAACCGGAGGTGCCGGCCCGGTCCTCGGTCTCCTCGCAGCTCAGCCAGGTGTGCCAGGGGGTCCGGCCGCCCGCGCAGTTGACCGCGGTGCCGGCGAGGCCGACGCGCTCGGCGGTCACCTCGCCGGTCGGGGACAGCTCCAGGACCGTGCAGCCGCCGAGGGCCGCGGGGTCGTAGGTGAGGCCGTCGACGGCCGGGACGCGCAGGGCGGCGGTGGTGCGGTTCTCGTGGTTGCGGACCAGCCGGACGCGCCCGCCCCCGCGCGCGCCGAAGGCGGCCATGCCGTCGCAGTTGGCCGGTACCGTGCCCTCGCCGGAGCGCAAGGGGTCACCGGCGCGGGAGAGCACCCGGTACGAGAAACCGGCGGGCAGATCGAGCAGCCCGCGCGGATCGGGCAGGAGCGGGCCGTATCCGCGGGTCGGCCGGGCGGCGACGGCGCTCCCGGCGAAGAGGGCGCCGAACGTCCCGCTGAAGGCGACCCCGCCGGCGGCGAGCAGGCTGCGTCGGGTGACGGACATCGGCGGCTCCGGGCGGCGGAACGGGGGTGAGGGCCCGTGGTACCACGCCGGTCCGCCGGGTGCGATGTGACTCGCCGCAGTGCAAGGTGACATGTGACGGTGTTCCGTCACATGTCACGTTGCACCCGCGCGCGCGGTTTCGTCAGACGAGCTTGGCGCTCAGCGTGATCGTCGTGCCGGTCAGCGCCTGGCTGACGGGGCAGTTCTTCTTGGCGTCGTCGGCCGCGGCGGCGAAGGCCTCGCTGTCCATGCCCGGGACCTCGCCCTCCACCGTGAGGTGGATGCCGGTGATGCCCTGGCCGGGTACGAAGGTGACGGCGGCCGAGGTGGTCAGCTTGGTCGGCGCGCTGCCCGCCTTCGCCAGGATGTTCGAGAAGGCCATGTTGTAGCAGCTGGAGTGCGCGGCGGCGATGAGCTCTTCGGGGCTGGTCCGCCCGTTCGCCGCCTCGTCGGTCCGCGCCGGCCAGGAAACGGGGTAGCTGCCGAGGCCGGAGGAGTCGAGGGTGACGACGCCCTTGCCCTTGAGCAGATCGCCTTCCCAGACGGCGTGTGCGTTGCGTGTGGCGGTCAAGGTGGTTCCCTTCGCAGAAGTGGAAAGCCCGGGCCGCATCATTGCCCGGCCACGGCCAAACCTACTGGGATACCAGGGGCTTCGCGTCGCGCGCGAGCGCGGTGAGCCTCGATATGGCTCGGAAGTACTTCTTCCGATAGCCGCCGCCGAGCATTTCCGCGCTGAACAGCTTGTCGAAGGCGATTCCGGAGGCCAGGACCGGGACCTCGCGGTCGTACAGCCGGTCGGCGAGCACCACCAGGCGCAGCGCCGTCGACTGGTCCGGTACCGGTCCGACATCGGTCAGGCAGACCGCCGCTATCCCGTCCGTCAGCGCGCCGTAACGGCTCGGGTGGACCTTCGCCAGGTGCTCCAGCAGGCCCGGGAAGTCGTCGAGGCTCGCGCCCGGGGTCGCGTACGCGGCCTTGGCCACCTGCTCGTCCGAGAACGGCGCCGGGGCCTCGGGCAGGCCGCGGTGGCGGTAGTCCTGGCCGTCGATCCGCAGGGGCCGGAAGTGCGCGGACAGCCCCTGGATCTCCCGCAGGAAGTCGACGGAGGCGAAGCGGCCCTCACCGAGCTTGCCGGGCAGCGTGTTGGAGGTGGCGGCCAGCGCCACGCCCTGTTCGACGAGCCGGCTGAGCAGGCTCGAGACCAGCACGGTGTCACCGGGGTCGTCCAGCTCGAACTCGTCGATGCACAGCAGCCGGTGTCCGCCCAGGGTCCGCACGGTCTGCTGGAAGCCGAGCGCGCCGACCAGGTTGGTCAGCTCCACGAAGGTGCCGAAGGCCTTGAGCGCGGGTTCGGCCGGGGTGGCATGCCACAGGGAGGCGAGCAGGTGGGTCTTGCCGACGCCGTAGCCGCCGTCGAGGTAGACCCCGCGCGGGCCGGTGGGCTGGGCGGGCTTCTTGGCGAACCAGCGGCGCTTGCCGGCGCCGCTCGCGTGCGCCCCGCCGAGTCCGGCCGCGAAACCGCTCAGCACGGTGACGGCCTCGGCCTGGCTCGGCTGGGCCGGGTCGGGGTCGTACGTATCGAAGCGCACCGAGTCGAAACGCGGCGGCGGCACCATCTCGGCCACCAGCCGTTCGGCGGGCACACGCGGTTCGCGGGCGCACAGGGCCAGCGGGCCCGCGTCGGCTGTCGGGGGCTGCCCGGGGGCAGAACCGGAGGTGGAGAGTGATGTTGACACAGCTCTCAACTCTACGGGTCGTGTCACACTGCACCGATGCGACGCCTGTTCCCTGTGACCGATCAGACATCAACCCTGTCCCAGGACCTGGCCGACCGCGAGTGGTCGCTGGACGAGCTCGCGGACGCCTACGCCTACCCAGAGCTCGCCCCCGGCGGGCACTGGCTGCGGGCGAACATGGTCTCCACTCTGGACGGGGCAGCCCAGCACGACGGGCACTCGAAGCCCATCTCCGGCGAGAGCGACATGCGGATCTTCGGCACCCTGAGGGCGCTGGCCGATGTGGTGATCGTCGGTGCGGAAACGGTTCGCCAGGAGGGCTACCGTCCGGCCCGCGCCCGCGAGGCCTTCGCCGCCCGCCGGGAGGCCGCCGGACAGGGCCCCGCCCCCGCCATCGCGGTCGTCAGTGCCGGCCTGGACCTGGACTTCGGCCTGCCCCTGTTCACCTCCCCCCTGGTGCCGACCCTGCTGGTCACCGGAGCCACCGCGCGCGCCGACCGGGTGGCCGACGCGGTCAAGGCCGGGGTCGAGGTCGTGGTGGCGGGCGACGGGGCCGCCGTGGACCTCGCCCGTGCCGTGCGGGAGCTGGCCGCCCGCGGGCTGCGCCGCCAGCTCACCGAGGGCGGCCCCCGGCTGCTGGGCCAGCTCGTGGCCGCGGACGTGCTGGACGAGCTGTGCCTGACGATCTCCCCGATGCTCACGGCGGGGGACGCCCAGCGGGTCGCCGGGGGCCCCTCCGTCACGGTTCCGCACCGGCTCGCGCCCGCCTGTGTGCTGGAAGAGGCCGGGTTCCTCTTCACGAGCTACCGTCGGATCTGACAAGGGGCGGAATTTGTCGTTCCGCTTAGCTTCCGCTGGGCACATAACTGGGCAGACATATCCGCGCAAGGCTCCGCGCGACAGCGGGGCAGGATGGTTTCCGCAGGGGCCGGCCGACCGGCCTCGGCCCATGAAGGAGAGGGCGTCCGTGTTCACGAGCGTATTGATGATCGAGCAGCCGCTGACCACGGTGGACGTGGACTTCGTCAGCACCCTGCACGGAGACGACCAGGTCTCCTTCATCGTCCTCATGCAACCGCGGGGCGACCAGGACCGACTGCTCCGCGCCATCGACGACGTAGCGCTCGGTGAGCTCCCCGAAGCCCTCCGCGAGGTGGAGCTGCCGGCGGGCGAGGCGGCCCGCGGACCCGCCGCGCAAGCTCTGGAACACTCCCTGGAGGCCCTGCGCAAGAAGGGGGCCAAGGCCGTCGGCCAGATCATCGAGGACCACCCCCTCGACAAACTCAAGGCCGTGGTGGAGGAGACGGGAGCCGACGAGGTGATCGTGCTGACCGCCCCGCACTTCGTCGAGGAGTTCTTCCACCGGGACTGGGCCTCCCGGGCACGGCACAAGGTCGGGGTTCCGGTGCTCAAGCTCTTCGCCCACAACGAATAGGCTGGGGCGGTCACACCTCGAACCCGCGCTATCGATCCTGGAGCGAACTGAATGAAGCCCGGCCTGCCGACCGCGATGGAACGGCCCCACTTCATCGGCATCGGCGGCGCCGGAATGTCCGGCATCGCGAAGATCCTCGCCCAGCGCGGGGCTCAGGTGGCCGGCAGCGATTCCCGTGACTCCGAGACCGCCCAGGCACTGCGCGCCGAAGGCGCCACGGTCCACATCGGGCACGCCGCCGGCCACCTCGCCGCCGACTCCACCTGCGTGGTCGTCTCCAGCGCGATCCGCGCCGACAATCCCGAGCTGGCACGCGCCGCCGAGCTCGCCATCCCCGTCGTGCACCGCTCCGACGCCCTCGCCGCCCTGATGGACGACCTGCGCGCCATCGCCGTCGCCGGCACCCACGGCAAGACCACCACCACCTCGATGCTGGCGGTCTCCCTGTCTGCGCTGGGCCTCGACCCCTCGTACGCCATCGGCGGCGACCTGGACGCCCCCGGTTCCAACGCCCACCACGGCGAGGGCGACATCTTCGTCGCCGAGGCGGACGAGAGCGACCGCAGCTTCCACAAGTACGCGCCGCAGGTCGCGATCATCCTCAACGCGGAACTCGACCACCACGCGAACTACGCGTCGATGGAGGAGATCTACGAGTCCTTCGAGACCTTCGTCTCCAAGATCGTGCCCGGCGGCACGCTGGTGGTCGCCCACGGCCAGGCCGGCGCCGCCGAGATCGCCGCCCGGGTCGCCGGCAACGACGGCCTCACGGTCGTCACGTACGGCGAGGAGGAGGCCGCCGACGTACGGATCACCAAGATCACCCCGCGCGGCCTGACCAGCGAGGTCACCGTCCTCATCGGCGGCCGGATGCTCACCTTCACCGTGTCCGTCCCCGGACGCCACTACGCGCACAACGCCGTCGCGGCCCTCGCCGCCGGTGTCGCCCTCGGCATCCCGGCGCACAACCTCGCCTCCGCCCTCGGCAAGTACACCGGGGTCAAGCGCCGCCTCCAGCTCAAGGGCGAGGCGGCCGGAGTCCAGGTCATCGACTCCTACGCGCACCACCCGACCGAGATGACCGCCGACCTGGAGGCCATCCGCGGGGCCGCCGGGGACTCCCGCATCCTGGTCGTCTTCCAGCCGCACCTCTTCTCCCGCACCCAGGAACTCGGCAAGGAGATGGGCGCTGCCCTGGCCCTGGCCGACGCCTCCGTGGTCCTCGACATCTACCCGGCCCGTGAGGACCCGATCCCGGGGGTCACCAGCGAGGTGATCATCGCCGCCGCGCGCGCCGCGGGCGCCGACGTCACCGCCGAACACGACAAGGGCGCCGTCGCCGACGTCATCGCGGGAATGGCCAAGCCCGGCGATCTCGTTCTCACCATGGGCGCGGGCGACGTCACGGACCTGGGCCCGCGCATCCTTGCCCGGCTGTCGAACTGAGGGAGCGGGAACGTCATGGCGTACGAGGCCCAGAAGTACGAGGTCCAGAAGACGGACGAGCAGTGGCAGGCGGAGCTGACCCCGTCCGAGTACCAGGTGCTGCGCCTCGCGGGAACCGAGCCGGCTTTCCGCGGTGAGTACACCGACACGAAGACGGAAGGCGTCTACTCCTGTCGGGGCTGCGGTGCCGAGCTGTTCCGCTCCAGCGAGAAGTTCGAGTCGCACTGCGGCTGGCCGTCCTTCTTCGACCCGAAGGACACCGACGCGGTCGAGCTGATCGCCGACACCTCGCACGGCATGGTCCGTACCGAGGTCCGCTGCGCGCGCTGTGGCTCCCACCTCGGCCACGTCTTCGAGGGCGAGGGCTACCCCACCCCGACCGACCAGCGGTACTGCATCAACAGCATCTCCCTGCGGCTGATACCGGACGAGGCGAGGTCCGCCTGATCCGCCGCCCGGGACCGGGTGACCCTGCCTTCGGGCAGGGTCACTTTTTTTGTGTCCCGCTCCTTGTCCGCCGGCCGGGCCGCGGGGCATGGTGTCGGGGACATCGCGGTTGGGTTCCGATACGGTCTCCAGCCTGCGCGGGGGCGCCGCCGATATCACGTTTCCTCCACGGAAGACACCTATCCGCTTCTTCCGCGTGGCTGGTTATGATCGGCACCCCACATCCCCTTTCGAAGTCCGACCGGTTGTCCCCCGGCCCTTCCCCAGGGCCGTACCAGGTCCGGCTGTTGGTCCTGCACTGCCTTGCTCCCTGCCTAGCTCCCTGCCTTCCTCCCCGCTCCCGAGGACTGATGTCTCCCATAGAACCCGAAGGCGCACGAGGGCAGTCGACGACTCGTCGGCGGCGAACCGTGCGCCTGCGTACCCTGCTCATCTGGCTCGCGGTGCTCCCCACCGTGGCGATGACCGCCCAAGTAGGGGTGACCGCGGAACGGTTGCTCGCCCAGTCGCGCCACCTGCGGGCCGACGTCGCGGCCGGTGAGCGGCTCGGTGGTCCCCTGTACACCCTCATGACCGAGATGCAGGCCGAGCGGGCGACGACCGCCGCGCGGTGGGCGGGTACCTCCGTGTCCGAGGACGAGCTGCGCGAGCGGCGCACGGCCACGGACCTGGCCGCGGCCGAGTTCCGTCGGCTGGCGGCCGGTTCGGCGGGGTCCGCGGAGGCCGACCGCCACCTCGAGGCCGTGACCCGCCGCCTCGACGGCCTGGCCGCGAACCGCGAGCGCGCGGACGCCCACAGCGGCAGCGCCGAGGGCGCGGTCGGCTACTACTCCGGCGTGATCGGCGACGTGATCCGCGTGTACCAGGAGGAGTTCAGCCACGCGGAAGACGCCGAACTCACCCAGGAGAGCCGGCCGGTCGTCGCGATGCTCTCGGCGTCCGAGATGGTGGCGCGCGAGGACACCGTCATCGCGCTGTCCGGGCCGTCCAGGGAACTGACCTCGTCGGGGTTCGACGAGTTCATCAGCGCCGTCGGAGCCCACCGGTACCTGTACGACACCTGGGTCGTGCCGTACCTGCCCGCCGCGGAGAAGCAGTTCTACGAGCAGATCGTCGCCTCGCCCGAGTGGCAGACGAAGATCCGCATCGAGAACTCGATCGTGTCCGACCACAAGGACATCGACTCGGGCGTCAAGCTGCCGCCCGAGGTCGGCGGCTGGCGGGCCGCGCACGAGAAGTTCGCGGCGCAGCTGGGCACGCTCAACGTCGAGCGGTCGCGCGGTGTGCTCGCGCGCGGCGACGCCAAGGCCGCACAGCTGGAGACCGACGTCGCCTGGCTGATCGCTGGAAGCGGCGGCGCCCTGCTGGCCGTCGTAGTCGTCGTCGTGCTCACCACGCGCTCGGTGCTCCGCCGCCTGCGCGCACTGCACGAACGTACGGTGACGGTCGCCGAGGACGTGCTGCCGGACGTGGTGAGCCGGCTCCAGCGCGGACAGTCCCTCGACGCCGGGGCACTGCCGAGGGTGAACGGCGACCAGGACGAGGTCGGACGCATCAGCGACGCCTTCGCCCGCGTCGTCGCCGTATCCGTCGACGGGCACCGGCAGCTCGCGGCCGAGCGCCACGGTTTCGGCATGTTCGCCTCGGGCATCGCCTCGCGCACCGGAAACCTGGTCAGCCGCCAGCTCAGCCTCACCGAGGACCTCCAGGACGCCTTCGGGCACGACGAAGCACTGCTCGCCCAGCTGATGCGAGCCGACCAGTTGACGGTGGGGATGCGGCGACAGATCGAGAACCTGCTCATCCTCTCGGGCGGCGAGGTCCCCGACCCGCACACCGACCCCATGCGCGTCGCCGACCTGCTGCGCGAAGCCGCCGCGGAAGTCGAGGACTTCCGGCGCATCGAGCGGCAGGCCCTGGACGAGGCGAGCGTGGAACCGCGCGTGATCAGCCAGATCAGCCACCTGCTGGCGGAGCTGCTCGACAACGCCACCCGGTTCTCCCCGCCGAGGTCGAAGGTGGTCATCCGCGCCGAGCTGGTGGCGGACGGGCTGTCGGTCGAGATCGAGGACCGCGGACCGCGCGTGACCCCCGCGAGCTACGAGGAGATGAACGGGCGCCTGCACTCCGCCCCGCCGTACTCCGTCCTGGCGCAGAACGCGCACCGCCTCGGCCTCTTCGTCGTCGGCCACCTCGCCGACCAGCTCCAGGCCACGGTCACGCTGCGCCGCTCCGTCTACGGAGGGACGTCGGCCGTGGTGATCATTCCCCAGGAGCTGCTGGTGAGCAGCGAACCGGAGACACCGCGCGAGCCGGTCCGGCCCGCCGCACCCGTGACCGGCAGCCTGGTCGAGGCCGAGGCCGAGGCCAGGACCGAGGCCGCGGAACGCAAGCCCGAGCTGGTCCTGCACACGGGCTCCTCGCTGCCGAACCGGCGGATCCCCGAGACGCGGGAGCGGGACGGGGGCGCGCGCCCGGCCCTGCCCGAGCGTGTCCCGCAGACCCACATCGCCGAACCGCTCCGTGCGCCGAGCACACCGCAACCAGACGTCGTCCAGGACGATTCGACCCCCGAAGAGGTGGCCGACGCCTGGGCGGACTATGAACATGGGACACAGTCAGTGGAAGCAGAGCTCCGACAGGATCGGCCATGACGAACAACACCGCGGCATCCAACAGCGTGATCTACAGCGTTCTGGACAACAACCTGAGCAGAATCGCCGGCATCCAGGGTGCCGTGCTCCTGTCCAACGACGGCATCAAGCTCAGCGCCTACCTGCTGGACGAGCCCCAGGCGGAGCGCATGGCCGCCGCGGCCTCCGGCATCGCCGCCACGATGAAGGCGATATCGAGGGAGGTCGACGGTGGACGGGTCATCCGCCAGCTGGTCGAGATGGACGACCGGTACCTCTGCATCGTCGGGTGCGGGGAGGGCAGCACGCTCATCGTGGTGACCTCCCGCAAGGCACGGCTCGGGGAACTGGGCGGCGAGGCCGTACGGACGGCCCAGGCGCTCGGCGAGTGGCTGAGCACGCCTGAGCGCGCCCAGGCGCCGACGTCGTAATGCCGGAAGACGAGCCGCAGCCCGTAAGACGCCGACGGACGCGGCTGTACGCCTTGACCGACGGCCGTACCGCCGTGCCGCACACCGTCCTCACCATGGACACCACCATCACGGCGGCGGTCTCCGAGGAGGCCCATGGCGGCCTGCCCAGCGAGTGGCAGGCCATCCTGGCCATGTGCGCGGCCCCGGGCGGCCGGGCGGTCGCCGAGATAGCGGCGCGGATGCACATCCGCCTCACCCCGATGACGCTGCTCCTCGGGGAACTCGCGGACCGCGGCCTGATCCACCACCGGCCGCCCCTGGAGGGGGCCGCGACCACCAATGTCCACCTGCTCATGAGAATCAGGGACAACCTTGCCCGGATATGACATCCCCGTCCGCCAGGAAGCGGCACCCGTCAAGATCCTGATCGCCGGGGGATTCGGAGTCGGCAAGACGACCCTGGTCGAGACGATCTCCGAGATCGAGCCGTTGCGCACGGAGGAGCGGCTCACGGCCGCCGGGGTCGGCGTCGACGACCTGGACGGCATCGAGTCCAAAACCGTCACCACCGTGGCGATGGACTTCGGCCGGATCACCCTCACCGACGCCGGAGTCGTCCTCTACCTGTTCGGTACGCCCGGCCAGGAGCGCTTCTGGTTCATGTGGGACGACCTGCTGAACGGGGCCCTCGGGGCCATCGTGCTGGTCGACACGCGACGCCTCGACCGCAGCTTCCCGGCCGTCGACTTCTTCGAGAGCCGGGGACTGCCGTTCGTCGTCGGAGCGAACTGCTTCCACGGCGAACAGCCCTACACCGCCGAGGAGATCGGAGCCGCGCTGCACCTGCGCGACCCGAACACGCCCGTCCTCATGCTCGACGCCCGCTCCCGCGCGGACGTGAGCGCCTCCCTGCTCGCGCTCCTCGACGTGCTCATCGTGAAGGCGGAGGCCCCGGCGGCCGCGAGCGTACGCGCCTGACCGAGTCCAGGTGGTCCGTCAGAGTCCGGCGCGGGGCCCAGCCCTGGGCCCGCGCCCGGCTCAGGTCCAGCACCACCGGGTGGGCCAGCTGGTCCAGGGCGTACCGGCTGAGGGCCGGCTCGGCGCCGGTGCGGCGCGCGAGGGCCTCGGCCGCGCGGGCAGCCGTACGGGCGACCGCGAGCGGCAGATGCCGGATCCGGGCCCGCACCCCGTGGGCCCGGAGCACCGCGCCGACGGCCGCGTCGCGGCCGTACGGCTCCGCGTCCGCCACGTTGTACGCGCCCGGGACCCAGCCCGCCGCGGCGAGAGCGGCGTCGGCGAGGTTCTCCACCGCCGTGAGGCTGAGGCGCACGTCCGGCCCCGGGAGCAGCACCGTCCCGGCCCGGACGCGGGACAGCAGCCGGGGCAACAGCTGGGTGTCGCCCGGGCCGTAGACCGCCCGGGGCCGCAACACCACCGCGCCCGCGGCCAGGGCGAGGGCCTCGCCCGCCGCCTTGGTGCGGCCGTAGGCGTTCAGATGGCCCGCGCGCGGGTGGTCCTCACCGACGGGGTCCCGGTCCAGGCGCGGGTCGTAGACGCTGGCACTGCTCATCCACACCACCGGCCGGCCCGCCGCCGCCCGCAGCAGCCGTGCGGTGCCGTCCACGTTGACCGCGCGCATCTCGGCCTCCGCCCCCGAGCCCGGGACCGGGTCGCCCACGGCCGCCGCGCAGTGCACGACGAAGTCCGCGCCCGCCAGGTCCGGTTCCTCGCGGGCCGCGTCCCACGAGCGGTGTTCCCCCACCGGGCCCGGCCTGCGGCCCAGGCACACCACCGAGGCCCCGCTCGCGGCGGCCGCCCGAGCCACCTGCCCGCCGCAGAAGCCGCTCGCCCCCGTCACCGCGATACGTACGCTCACGCGCCCGCCCTCCCCGCCGCCGCCCGCACCGTCAGCGAGCGCCACCCCGGCAGCGCGGCCCGCCGGTCCACCCGGGCGCGCGTCACCACCGGCCGGTACGGGGCCAGCGCCCCCAGTACGTCGGCCAGTTGGACGCCGGCCAGCCGCGCCCCGGGGCAGGTGTGCGGCCCCGCCCCGAACACCAGACCCGCCACGCCCGGCGCGACCGGATCCCGGGCGTCCGGATCACGCCGGTGCGCGTCGGCGGCATGCCGGGCCACCAGCAGCAACCGGTCACCGCCGCGCACCGGGCAGCCGCCGACCGTGCCGGCGGCCGCCGCCACCCGGGGCAGGACGGGCGAGGCCGCGGTGACCCGCAGCAGCTCCCGCGCCAGCCGGGGCCGCAGCTCCGGGTCGGCGGCCTGGTCCCACAGCCCGGCGTCCGCGCACCAGGCCACGGCCCGGGGGAGCGCCGCCACGGTGGTGTTCACCGTGGCCACCGCCACCATCGCGCGCAGCGCCTCGTCGGAGTCGGCGCAGTGGCTGGACTCGCCGGGTTCGGCGGAGTGGGCGGAGTCGGCGCGGTGGGTGGCGCCCAGCAGCCGCCGCAGCCGTTCCGCGCCGCGCGCGGCGGCGGCCCGCGCCCCGGGGCGGCGCGGGCCCGGCAGGTGGCCGCGTACCGAGGCGGCGGCCGCCTCGGCGGCGGCGTCCGCGATCTCCAACGCTCCGGCGGCGCCCGGCAGCAGGGCGCAGACCACCGACCCGGCCAGCTCCCGGGCCAGCGCCACGAGGTCCACCTCCGCGCCCCGGGCCAGCGGCGCGAGCCGCCGTACGAGCAGCGGCTGCCATCCCGAGCGCAACCGCTCCACCCCCGCCGCGCCGAGGCTCTCGGCCAGGGCGCGCCGGTCCGCGCGGTGCCCGCTGCCCTCCTGGTCGAACAGCACACCCCCGGCGCCCGGCAGCGCGGCCCGCGCCGCGGCGCCGGTGGTGCCGGCCGCCGTACGGTCCAGCGGCAGCCGGGTCAGCGCCTCGCGGTACGCCGCCGCGTCGTGCACCAGCAGCGTGGTGCCGAGCCGGCGTACGGGGCGTCCGCGCGTGGCGGCGAGCAGCCCGAACAGCAGGGGGTGGCTGCGCAGGTAGACCCGGCGGTCCCGGCTGCGGGCCTTGGCGTGGGACGCGATGGTCATCCCGATGTCTCCTTGCCTGTGATCACGTACGGGGAGGCGGGCCGCAGCCGCCGGGCCGCCAGCGCGGACGTCGCCGCCCGGTCCGGTTTGCGGGAGCGGCCCGACAGCGGGATGTCCGCGAACAGCAGCGCGTCCGGCCGGGCCGTGCCCATCCGCCGCAGCGGTCCCGACAGCGCGGCGCGCAGGGCGGCCTCACCCACACCGCGCTGTGGCTGGACGACGGCCACGAGGCGCTCGTCCCCGTCGCCCGCCGGGACCCCGACGAGCACGCCCAGCTCCACCCCCGGCACCTGGAGGCCGGGCTCGTACAGGCCCGGGTAGATGTTCTCCGCCCGCCGCAGCACCATGTCCTTGCAGCGTCCTTCGAGGACGATCCGGCCCGCCCGGTCCAGCCGCGCCCGGTCCCCCGTACGCACCCACGGGTCGGGTTCCTCCCCGAGATAGCGGTCCCGGGCGGCCGGACCGGACAGCAGCAGCTGCCCCGCCGCGTCCGTCGCGGCGCGCACACCGGGCAGCGGGGCGCCGACGAGGTCTCCCGCGCCGTCGAACGCGGCCTTGTCCCGGGATTCCACGGCGGCGGCGGGGAACAGCTCGGTCAGCGCGTACACCCCCCATGCCTGGTCCGCGCCCGCCTCCCGCACCCGGGTCAGCAGCCCGGCGCTCGCGGGGGCCGAGCCCGTCCACACCCGGCCCGCGAAGCGGGCGCCCGCGCGGAGCGCGTCGCGCAGCTGGGGCGGGGTCAGATAGGTGTCCTGGGGCCGCAGCCGGCGGAGCTGGCGGGCCAGCACCCTGGGGGAGCGGGACGGCAGGGCGACCGGCGCGCCGCGCGTCAGCGAGGGGACGAGCACGAAGAAGGTGCCGCCGAGCACCGGCTCGTCGGGGCGGCCATCGACCGGCGAGGACACTGTGAAGAGCGAGGACACCGTCTCCATTCCGGCGGTCAGCCCGCCCCGGGTGTGCACGACGGCGCGGGGCCGCGAGGTGGTCCCGGAGGTGAACACGATCACGGCGTCACCGTCGTCTGACATGTCACCGTGCACTGTGACACCCAGGCGTGTAGCCGTCAGATCCAGTGCGGGCGCGCACCCCGGCAGCCGGGGTCCCACGGTGGCCACCGGTCCCAGTCCGGCTAGTTCGGGCAGCTCCAGCCGGGCCCGCCGGGCCAGCGGCCGGGCCCACCCGGCGACGGCCTGCGCGGCCGCGTCGGCCAGCACCAGCGCGGGCCGGGCCAGCGCGAGCCGGGCCCGCAGCACCTCGGCGCCCGCCCCGGGATCCAGGACGGCCCCGCGCAGCCCGAGCCGCCACAGCGCCAGCAGTACGGCGAGCGCCCGCGGCCCCGGCCGCACCGCGACCCCCACCGTGTCTCCGGGCCGCAGCCCCCGCGCGTGCAGGCCCGCGGCGAACGCGTCGGCCAGATCGGCGAGTTCACCGCGAGTGGCGCGCACCCTGGTCGCGCCCGAGCGGGTCGTGGACAGCACGGCGGGCCGCTCGGGCCGGGCGCGCAGGGCGTGATCGAGTCGGTCGAGCATCAGCGCGGGTCCGTTCCGCGCGCGCCGCTGCCCTGGTCGAGGTACCAGCGGGCGGTGCCGGTGATGCCGTAGGCCTTCAGCCTGCGAGTCGAGTTCTCCACGACCATGGTCCGGCAGCGCGTGATGCTGTCGGTGTGGCGGCGTACGGCGTTCAGGAAGAGCCGGTCCGTCGGCGAGGGGCGCCGGGGCATCCCGCCCACGGCCAGGTACAGCTCGGCGGTGATGGCCATGTTGTTCCCCGCGTGCATCCGGTACGGGGCCCGGTAGCCGTGGCGCCGCGCGTGCTCGGGCCGCAGCCTCCCGAAGAGCGCGGCGAGCGCGACCAGGCCCGCGAAGACGGCCCGGCCCAGCGGGCCGTGCTCGTCGCGCCGCGCCACGATCCGCCCGCACACCAGCCCGGGGCTGCCCAGCAGCGCCCCGCGCGCCGCGCCCGTCCAACCGGGCCGGGGCAGGCAGTCCGCGTCCGTGCGCGCCAGCAGCGTCGCACCCCGCGCGATCGCGTAACGGAAACCGGTGTCCACCGCCGAGCCGACCCCCTTCTCCGGCTCCTCGATCACCTCCACCGGGAACGGCGCGCCCGCCGCGAACTCCCGCGCGAGGGCGCCCGTACGGTCCCCCGAGGCGTTGTCGACGACCAGCAGCGTGAAGTCCCGGTCGCGCTGGGCGGCCAGCGCCCGCAGCGTCCCGGCCAGCCGCGCCTCCTCGTCGTGCGCGGGCACCACCACCCACAACTTCCCGCCCCGGTTCATGACTTCTCCCAGACCATCGTCATGATGCTGATCCCGCCGCCGAGGCCCACGAACAGCACCCGGTCCCCGGCCGCCAGTTCGTCGTACACCCGGTCCAGCTGCACCCCGATGCTCGCGCTGGCCACGTTGCCCAGCTCGGGCACGGTGACCACCAGCTTCCCGGCCGGCACCCCGGTCAGCTCCGCGAACCGCTCCAGGTACGGCACCGTCACCTGGTGCACCAGCACCTTGGCGAAGCCGCCCCAGTCCATCCCCGTCCGGTGCAGCGTCCGGTCGATGACCGCGGTGCCCACCTTCTCGAAGACCCCGCGCAGCTCGTGCCCGTCACCGCGGAAGTACGTGTACGCGTCCCCGCGCGGGTGCCGCGACCCGCCGCCCGGGATGCCCCCGACCTCCCAGTGCTCGGAATGCGTCTCGGTGTCCACGTCCACGATCCCGCCGCGTTCCACCGCCTCCACGAGGACGGCCGCGCCCGCGTCGCCGAAGGTGTAGCCGGCGAAGCCGCCGCGCAGTTCGGCGAAGTCCGCCGGCGAGGTCCGCACCGCCCGG
Organism: Streptomyces sp. NPDC003042; assembly: GCF_053591315.1. Classification (NCBI taxonomy): domain Bacteria; kingdom Bacillati; phylum Actinomycetota; class Actinomycetes; order Kitasatosporales; family Streptomycetaceae; genus Streptomyces; species Streptomyces sp. NPDC003042. The sequence goes on along the minus strand of NZ_JBSFTP010000015.1, from coordinate 84,178 downwards.
CTCGGGGTCTCCCCGGTCACCACGAGCGCCCGGCGTGCCCGCCCGGCGAGGATCATGGACCGGGCCAGGTCGATGCCGTTGACGAAGCTGTTGCAGGCGTTGGTGACGTCCAAGGCGTGGGCCCGGGAGCCGAGTTCCGCCTGCACGATGTGCGCGGTGGCGGGCTCGACCATGTCCCGGGACGCGGAGGCGAAGAGCAGCAGGTCCACGTCGAGCGGAGTGAGTCCGGCGGCGGCCAGCGCCCGGCGCGCCGCGCCCACGGCGAGCGTGGAGGCGTACACCCCCTCGGGCGCGACCCGGCGGGAGACGATCCCGGTGGCCCGCGTCAGCATCCTCGGCGGCAGCGCGAGACCGCTGCGCCGGGTCACCTCCCGCTGGAGGCTGTCGGAGGACAGGACTTCCTCGGGCAACAGGCTGCCGACGGCGGTTATCCCGGCGCGCGGCTGCGGATCACATGGCTGAATGGGCATGCCCTCACGATGACAAGCCGCTTCCGCCCGGTCCTGAGTACGGATGCTCAGATCCCGCACCCGGCCGCTGAGTACAGGGCCCCGAGGTTGTCCTTCGGCTCGGGTGCGCGCCCGTTCCCCCTGCTACGTGCGACTCCATGGAACGAGCGACACGGGAGAAGGCCGGGGCCGGCCGAGGGCGCCCCGGTGGTCCTCGAGTCAGCGCCGATGTGGACGGCGTGGAGCGGGCTCCGCCGCGAGGCCCTGGGCCCGGGGACGAGGTGGTCGCGCGGTGCCCGGAGCCGGGGGACCGGTCGTTCCCGAGCGACCGCGCCACGCTCGCCACGCTCGCCGCCGCGCCACGCTCGCCGCCGCGCCGCCGCGCCGGCGGTCGGCCTGGCCGCCCGCCCCCGACCAGGTGGCCGGGATACCGGTGTTCGCTCAAGTGGCCCGAGTGCAAGGTCTGTTGTGCGCGGCCGGGTCCCCGTACCGTGCCCTCAGCGGAGCGGGCGCCCGGCCGGACGGTACGCCGGACGGGTCCGCAGGGAACTGCCGTTCGCCCGCTGTACGTCGCGACGTCAGACAGGGATCTCCGTGAGGTACCCCGGGACCGCTGTCCTTGGGGCGCCCCTCGACTCCCCCTCACCCCGCAGAGGTCGTCACGCCATGACAGAACTCAACCGCCGCAGGTTCCTGCAGATCGCCGGCGGCACCGCCGCCCTCGCGATGCTCAACGAAAGCATCGCTCGGGCCGCCGCCATCTCGGCGCAGGGCAGCACCGGAACGATCCAGGACATCGAGCACATCGTCGTCCTGATGCAGGAGAATCGTTCCTTCGATCATTACTTCGGGGCGATGAAGGGCGTACGGGGCTTCGGCGACCCGCGGCCGGTCCTCCAGGACAACGGCAAGTCCGTCTTCCACCAGTCCAACGGGACGAAGGACATCCTCCCCTTCCACCCGCAGGCCGATGACCTGGGCATGCAGTACCTCGAAGGCCTCGACCACGACTGGGCCGGCGGCCACCAGGCGTACAACAACGGCAAGTACGACAAGTGGATCCCCGCCAAGACGGCCAACACCATGGCCTACCTGAACCGGAACGACATCCCGTTCCACTACGCGCTCGCCGACGCCTTCACGGTGTGTGATGCGTACCATTGCAGTTTCATCGGTGCCACTGACCCCAACCGCTACTACATGTGGTCGGGCTACACGGGCAACGACGGCACCGGCGGCGGCCCGGTCCTCGGCAACCAGGAAGCCGGTTACGGCTGGAGGACCTACCCCGAGCGCCTGGAGTCCGCCGGGGTCTCCTGGAAGATCTACCAGGACACCGGCGACGGCCTGAACGCCGCCGGCCACTGGGGCTGGATCAACGACGCCTTCCGCGGCAACTACGGCGACAACTCGCTGCTGTACTTCAACTCCTTCCGCAACGCCACCCCGGGCAGCCCCCTGTACGAGAAGGCCCGTACCGGCACCAACGTCAAGGCGGGCGACGGCTACTTCGACCGCCTGCGCGCCGACGTGGCGGGCGGCACACTGCCCCAGATCTCCTGGATCACCGCCCCGGAGGCGTTCAGCGAGCACTCCAACTGGCCGTCGAACTTCGGCGCCTGGTACATCTCCCAGGTCCTGGACGCGCTGACCTCGAACCCGGCGGTGTGGGCGAAGACCGCCCTCTTCATCACCTACGACGAGAACGACGGCTTCTTCGACCACGTGGTCCCGCCGTACCCGCCGGCGTCCTCCTCGTGGGGCCTGTCCACGGCGGACGTGACCGGCGACCTCTACAAGGGCGGCGGCGGTTACGCGGCCGGCGTCTACGGGCTCGGCCCGCGCGTCCCGATGATCGTGGTCTCGCCCTGGAGCAAGGGCGGCTACGTCTGCTCCGAGACCTTCGACCACACCTCGCTCGTCCGGTTCATGGAGCAGCGCTTCGGCGTGCACGAGCCCAACATCTCCCCGTGGCGCCGCGCCGTCTGCGGCGACCTCACCTCCGCCTTCGACTTCGCCCGGGCGGACGCCGCGCCCGCCGCCCTCCCCTCCACGGCCGGATACGTCCCGGCGGACAAGAACCGCCACCCGGACTACGTCCCGACCCCGCCCGCGACCGGCGCCCTGCCCGCGCAGGAGGCGGGCTCCAAGCCGACGCGCGCCCTCGGCTACAGCCCGTACGTGGACGGCAGGGCCATCGTCTCCACCGGCCGGTTCACACTGACCTTCGCCAGTGGTCCCGCCCTCGGCGCCCACTTCCACAGCACCTCGGGCAACCGTACGGACGGCCCCTGGCCCTACACCGTCGAGGCGGGCAAGACCCTCTCGGACACCTGGAGCACCAGCGGCTCCACCGGCAACCAGATCAACCTCACCGTCTGGGGTCCCAACGGCTTCCTGCGCACCTGGAAGGGCCCGGCGAAGAAGGCCGGCCCCGAGGTCACGGCCCGCCACGTGGACGCCACGGGCAACCTCGCGCTCACCCTGTCCAACGCGGGCACGGCCGCGGTGAACCTCACGGTCACCAACGCCTACGGCGGCGGCGCCGCCCAGACCTTCAAGGTGCTGCCCGGCGCGACGGTCTCCCACACGGTCGACCTGCGCGCCACCGGCCGCTGGTACGACGTCAAGGTCGTCTCCGACGCGGACGCCACCTTCCTGCGCCGCTTCGCGGGCCACGTCGAAACCGGCGCCCCGGGCATCTCCGACCCGGCGATCAGGACCGCCTGACGCGATCCCGTACGGGCGAACCGCCCCCTCCACGGCCCGCGAGGTCAACGCTCGCGCTGACCTCGCGGGCCCGAGTCATGGCCGAGTCATGGCCGAGGTCCGCGCCTCGGGCGGCGGTGTGACGGTGGGCGTGGTGGGCAGGACGTACGGCGTCGGTTTCCTTCCGCCCCGCCACCCAAGGGAGAACGCATGGCCATCGCCCACCGCAGGATCGGCACCGGACCCGTCCGCGTCATCGTGCTGCACGACTGGTTCGGAACCTCCGCCAACTGGGGTTCGGTCCTGGACTGCCTGGACCCCGAGGAGTTCTCGTACGCCTTCCTCGACTATCGGGGCTACGGCGAGCGCCGGGACGTGGCCGGCCGCTACAGCCTCCCCGAGATCGCCGACGACGTGCTGGAACTCGCCGACCAGCTCGGCTGGGACACCTTCTCCCTCCTCGGTCACTCCATGGGCGGCAAGGCCGCCCAGCAGGTCCTGGTCCGCGCCCCCGAGCGGATCGAGAAGCTGATCGGGCTCACCCCGGTCCCGGCCGCGCCCTACGCGATGGACGACGCGACCCACGCGCTCTTCTACGGCGCCGCCGAGGACCCGGACAAGCGCCGGATCATCCTCGACCTGGTCACCGGCAACCGCGTCAGCCGCCACTGGCTGGACCGCATGGTCGCGCACTCCCTCGCCGTCTGCCGCCCCGAGGCCTTCGCCGCCTACCTGGCGAGCTGGCAGCCCCTGGACCTGTCCTCGGCGGTGAAGGGCAACACCGTCCCGGTCCTGGTCCTCGTCGGGGAGTACGACCTCGCCCTCACCGCCGAGGTGATGCGCGCCACCTGGTCGCTCTGGTATCCGAACTGCCGCATCGTCACGGTTCCGGGCGCCGGCCACTACCCGCCGCACGAGACCCCCGTGGCCTTCGCCACCGAGGTGGAGGCCTTCCTGCGCGGCTAGACCGCGGCTAGACCGCGGTCGTGCGGGGAAACGCCTGTGGGGGTACGAGGAAACCTCGTACCCCCACAGGGTCATCAGGGTGAGTGACGGGACTTGAACCCGCGGCCACCTGGACCACAACCAGGTGCTCTACCAACTGAGCTACACCCACCACGAAGGGCGGCGGACCACCCGTTCGATGTGCAAGCACAGCATAGCCGATCAGAGGGGTGGTCCCGCGACGCCTTATCCGGCGGACCGGGGGCCGGCCACGGCGCCGGCGGCGTGCGCGACCGCCGCCGACGCGAAGGCCCGCACGACGGGGTGCGGCCGGGTCCCGTCCCCGGCGAGCTCCGGCTGGAAGAGCGTCGCGAGGAAGAAGGGGTGGCCGGGCAGCTCCGCGATGCGCACCTGCCCGTCCTCGTCGTGTCCCGACAGCCGCAGCCCGTGCGCGGCGAGCGCGGGCAGGTGGCGGGGCGTGGGCCCGTAATCGCAGTGGTAGCGCTCCATGCTCCGCTCGGCGCCGAGCGCCGACTCGGCGAGCGAGCCGGGCTCGGCCCGTACGAGCCCCTCGTGCCCGACCAGCGAACAGGCCAGCGGTTCGATCAGCCGGTCCGGCGCTTCGGGGTCGTTCTCGGCGTGCGCGACGGCGCTCAGCCCGCACACGGAGCGGGCGTACTCCAGCAGGGTGTGCTGGAAGCCGCCGCAGGTGCCGAGGAAGGGGATGCCCTCCTCCCGGGCCACCCGGATCGCGGCCAGTGCCCCGGCCTCGCTGGCGTACGGACTGCCCGGCAGCACCCAGACCCCGTCGAAGCGGGACAGGGTCCCCGCGGCGGCCTCGGCCTCGGCGTCGCCCGTGGGGATCCAGCAGGCGTCGAGGACCAGGCCGTCGCGCGAGGCGAGCGCGTCGAGGAGGAGCGGGACCCGGTGGTGGGAGGTCACGTGGGGGGAGCGGTCGCCGACCAGGGCGATCCGTGCGACGGAGGCGGTTGTCATGCGGATCATCCTGCGACCGCGCACGGCTTCAGCGCCAACGATTGTTCCTGCACCCCCCATAAGCGGTGCTGATGCCGCTGTCATGCTGGGGCCATGGACCCGCACCTCCTGCGCACCTTCGTCGCCGTGGCCGGCTCGCCTCCTTCTCGGCCGCCGCCCGCGAGCTCGGGTACACCCAGTCCGCCGTCTCGCAGCAGATCGCCGCGCTGGAGGGCGATCTACGGGCCGAGCTGCTCATCCGCCGGCCCGTCGCGCCGACCCCGGCCGGGGTGCGGCTGCTGGAGCATGCCGGGCCGCTGCTGCTCCGGCTCGACGCGGCGCGCGCCGACGTACTGCGGCTCGCCGCCGCGCCGCCCGGCCGGGTGACGCTCGCCGCGTCCCCGCTCGCCGTCGGGCCCCGGCTCCTCGCCGCCCTGCCGGCCACCGGGGTCACCCTGCGCGTGCTGCCCCCGGCCGAGGTGCCCGCCGCCGTCGCCACCGGCGGCTGCGACCTCGGGCTCGTCGACGGCCTGGCCGCGCCCAGCGACCCCCTGCGGCTGCCGGACGTGGCCCCGCTCACCGTGACCGGGATCGGTGAGGAGGAGCTGGCCGTGCTGCTGCCCGCCGGGCACCCCTTCGCCGGGCGGGCCGGCGTCCGGCTGGACGATCTGGCCGACGCTCGCTGGCTCGACGCCCCCGGGGTGGGGCTGCCGCTGACCGCCGCCCGCGGCTCCGTGCGTTACGAGGGCACCGACCTGCTCGCCCTCTGCGCCCTGGCCGCGGCCGGGCACGGCCTCGCGCTGCTGCCGCGCCGCGTCGCGGAGGCCGCCGGCGCGGGGGTCGCCGTACCGCTGTCCGTGCCGCGCCTGGTGCACCGTACGGAACTCCTCTCGCCCGGCGCCCCGACCGGCGCGGCCGCTGCGCTTGCCGCCCGGCTCGCGGCAGGATCCCCCCATGACATATGACGCCGCAATGCTCACCGACCCCGCCGGGCCGCCCGCCCCCACTCCCTTCACGACCGCCGACTACGCCGCCCGGATGGCCGCCGCCGCGCGGAGCGCCGCCGACGCGGGACTGGCCGGGCTGCTGATCTCCCCCGGACCCGACCTCGTACACCTCACCGGCTACCGCCCCACCGCCGAGACCGAGCGGCTGACCCTGCTCGTGCTCGCCGCCGGGCAGGAGCCGGTGCTCGTCGTCCCGGCGCTGGAGGCGCCCGACGCGGCGAAGGCCCCCGGCGCGGGCGCGCTGACGCTGCGCGACTGGACCGACGGCAGGAACCCGTACGGCGTCACCGCGCCGCTCCTGGACGTGAGCGGCCGCTTCGGGGTCAGCGACAACACCTGGGCGCTGCATCTGCTCGGCCTCCAGCGGGAGTTGCCCGCCACCACCTATGCTCCGCTCACCGACGCCCTGCCCATGCTCCGCGCGGTCAAGGACGAGCGGGAACTGGCCCGGCTCGCCGCCGCCGGAGCCGCCGCGGACGCCGCGTACGCGCAGATCCTGCACGTCCCCTTCGCGGGCCGCCGGGAGAGCGACGTGGCCGCCGACCTGGCCGGGCTGCTGCGCGTGCACGGCCACGCCCAGGTGGACTTCACGGTGGTCGGCTCCGGTCCCAACGGGGCCAACCCACACCACGAAGCAGGTTCACGTGTGATCGTGCACGGTGACATGGTCGTCCTTGACTTCGGCGGCCTCAAGCACGGCTACGGATCCGACATCTCCCGCACCGTCCACGTCGGCGAGCCCACCGCGGAGGAACAGCGCGTCCATGACATCGTCCGCGAGGCCCAGCAGGCCGGGGTGGCGGCGGTCCGGCCCGGCGTCGCCTGCCAGGAGGTGGACCGGGCGGCCCGCGCGGTGATCACCGAGTTCGGCTACGGCGAGCGCTTCATCCACCGCACCGGCCACGGCATCGGCGTCACCACGCACGAGCCGCCGTACATGGTCGAGGGCGAGGAGCAGCCCCTCGTCCCCGGCATGTGCTTCTCCGTCGAGCCCGGCATTTACCTGCCCGGCCGCTTCGGCGTGCGGATCGAGGACATCGTGACGGTGACCGAGAACGGCGGGCGCCGCCTGAACAACGCCCCCCGTGAGCTGGCGATCGTGGAATAGGCACGGGCCCGGAGCGGTCACGGACCCAGGACGACCGCCGACTCGCCCGGCAGGTGGATCCGTCCGTCCGCGCCGGGATGGTGGACGAGATCCCAGGCGGCCAGGACCCGTACCCCGTTGCGGCCCAGCGCGATCGTCACCGGCTCGGGGGCCAGGTTCACCGCCACGCGTACGTCGCCCCGCCGGAAGGTCAGCCAGCGGCGCTCCTCGTCGTAGGCGACCCGGACCGCCGCGAGGTCCGGGTCGCGCAGGTCCGGATGGGTGCGGCGCAGCGAGACCAGCATCCGGTACCAGGCCAGCAGCCGGGCGTGCGGGGCCCGCTCGGGCTCGGCCCAGTCCAGACAGGAGCGGTCGCGGGTGGCGGGGTCCTGCGGGTCCGGGATCTCCTCGGCCTTCCAGCCGTGCGCCGCGAACTCCCGGCGGCGGCCCGTGCGCACGGCCTCGGCGAGCCGCGGGTCCTGGTGGTCGGTGAAGTACTGCCAGGGCGTGCCCGCGCCCCACTCCTCGCCCATGAACAGCATCGGTACGAACGGCCCCGTCAGCGCCACCGTCGCCGCGCAGGCCAGCAGCCCGGGGGAGAGGGAGGCCGAGAGCCGGTCGCCCAGCGCCCGGTTGCCGATCTGGTCGTGGGTCTGGGTGTAGCCGACGAAACGGTGCGCGGGCGTGCGGCGGCGGTCCACCGGGCGGCCGTGGGTTCGGCCCCGGAAGGAGGACCGGGTGCCGTCGTGGAAGAAGGCCCGGGTCAGGGTCTTGGCGAGGCCGGCGAGCGGGGCCTCGGCGAAGTCGGCGTAGTACCCCTGGGACTCACCGGTGAGCGCGCAGTGCAGGGTGTGGTGGAAGTCGTCGTTCCACTGGGCGTGCACGCCGAGGCCTCCGCAGGACCGCGCCGTGGTCAGGCGTGGGTCGCACTGGTCGGACTCGGCGATGAGGAACAGCGGCCGCGCGGCTTCCGACGCCAGCTGGTCCACGGCCGCCGCCAGTTCCTCCACGAAGGTCAGCGCCCGCCCGTCGGCCAGCGCGTGCACGGCGTCGAGCCGCAGCCCGTCGATCCGGTAGTCCCGCAGCCAGGCCAGCGCGCTGCCGATGAGGTACGCGCGGACCTCGTCGGATCCGGGCGCGTCCAGGTTCACCGCCGAGCCCCACGGGGTGTGGTGGGTGTCGGTGAAGTACGGGCCGAAGGCGGGCAGGTGGTTGCCGGAGGGGCCCAGGTGGTTGTGGACCACGTCCAGCACCACGCCCAGGCCGGCGGTGTGCGCCGCGTCCACGAACCGGGCCAGTCCGGCGGGGCCGCCGTAGGGCTCGTGGACCGCCCACGGCGCGACCCCGTCGTACCCCCAGCCGTGCCGGCCGGGGAACGGGCAGACCGGCATCAGCTCGACGTGCGTGACACCGAGCGCGGTGAGGTGCCCGAGGCGGGCGGCGGCCGCGTCGAAGGTGCCCTCGGGGGTGAAGGTGCCGATGTGCAGCTCGTACAGGACCGCGTCCTGGAGCGGCGTGCGGGGCGGGGGTTCGCGGGGGGTGAGGGCCTCGAGGTCGACGACCGCCGAGAGGCCGTCCGGTCCGTCCGGCAGCCGCCGCCCTCGCGGGTCCGGATGTACGGCCGGATCGTCGCCGAGCAGGAACCCGTAGCGGTCACCGTCGGCGGCCGGGGCCTCGACGACCCACCAGCCGTCACGGTCCGGTCCCGGATCGGGTGCCATGTCATAGGTGGCGTCGTTCAGTCGCATTGCAACTTGACCTGTCAGCGGTGCCCACACCTCGAACTGCACGGACGGTCCCCTCGTCTCCGGCGGTGTCCAGCATGCGTATCGTGCCCATCATTCCGGCCCTGGCGGGGGAGTTCTGGACACTCCACCCCCGACGGGCCGACAATCACCCTGTGACGTCGAGTTTTGAGTTCTCCGCCTATCCCGCGCCGCGGCTCTCCGACGCCGAGCGCGACCGGGTGCTCGGCCAGCTCAGGGAGGGTGCCGCCGTCGGCAAGCTGTCGCACGACACCTTCCTGCGCCGGATGGAACTCGCGCTGGCCGCCCGCCGATCCGAGGACCTCGCCGTCCTCACCGCCGACCTCCAGACCCGCCAGGGCACCGAAAGCCGGTGGACCAGTCGGCTCTTCGGCTGGGTGGGCCGGGCCTCGGCCCTGTCGGTCGGAGTCCGGCGTGCCTGGCAGGCGGAACGGCTGCCCAAACTGCTCCTGCCGCACCCGGGCGGCGGGCCGCTGCGCATCGGCCGTGATCCCGGCAACGGGCTGCGGCTCAGCCACGAAACCGTCTCTCGGGCCCACGCCGAGCTGCGCCTGCGCGACGGGACGTGGGTGCTCAAGGACCTCGGATCGACCAACGGCACCACCGTCAACGGCCGCCGCGTGACCGGCTCGGCCGTGGTCCGGGACGGGGACCAGGTCGGCTTCGGACGGATTACCTTCCGGCTGTCCGCGAGCTGACCGGGGCAGTGCGGAAGGGCGTACGGGGGCCGTGCGGGGCGCGGGACGGGCGTGGCGCAGGATGACCGCATGGAACACACGTCTGTGGTGCGCCCGGCGCGCCCCGGGGATCTGCCCCGCCTCGTCGAACTGATCCACGAGCACATCGCGTACGAGCGCTCCGCGCCCCGCCCGCCGGGCCTCGCCGACCGGCTCGGCCCGCAACTGTTCGCGCAGGAGCCCCGGCTGTGGGCGCTGCTGGCCGAGACGCCCGGGGGCGCGGTCGTCGGATACGCGGCCTGCTCAGCGGAGTTCGCGTTCTGGGACGCCCGGTACTACCTGCACATGGACTGCCTCTACCTCACCGAGGACGCACGCGGACACGGCCTCGGCGCCGCCCTGATGGACGGCGTCGCGGCCCTCGGCCGCGACCTCGGCCTCGACCACGTGCAGTGGCAGACCCCCGACTGGAACGAGGGCGCGATCCGTTTCTACGACCGCCTCGGCGCGACCGGCTCGCCCAAGCGCCGCTACGCCTGGCCGGTGTAGGCGCTACGGGGCTACGGCGCTACGGGGCTACGGGGCTACGGCGCTACGGCGCCGCGCGGTTACGGCGCCAAGGAGGCCGCCAGGAGGCGGTCGTGGGTGGCCAGGACCGTGCGCGACTGGTGTTCCACCTGGGTGGCCACCGGGATCCAGCGGGCCTGGAAGCGGGCCGCGAACTCCTCGCACCAGCCCGTCACGAGGCTGTCCAGAGCGGGCGCCGCCGGATGGGTCAGGGCCCGTAGCACCCGTAGGAGCATCGCGGCGGCGCGCAGCGACAATCGCCGCCCGAAGGCGTCGATGCTGCCGATGGAGGCCGCGGTCGCCTCGGCGGGGGCACGGGGGCCCGTCCACTCGGCGGTGACCCGGGGGATCAGAGCCAGCGTCCAGTCCACCGCGCGCAGCAGCGCGGCGGCGGCCGGGTCCGGGCTCCGGATCCCGTCCGGCAGGCCTACGCGCAGGCCGTCCCGCAGGCCTTCCCGCAGGCCGGACACCCGCGCTGCGTCCGCGGTGAGCCGCTCGGCGAGCATCCGCAGGGCGCGCCGCGGGTCCGGGTGCGGGGCGGGGTCGTCGACCAGGTCGGAGGCCCACATGGGGACTTCGACGACCGCGGTGGTGCCGTAGTGGCGGTGGGCGTGGTACCAGGTGCTGAGCCGGGTGTCCTCGGGGTGGAAGGCTCCGGCGGTGTCGGTGCCCGGCTGCGGCATCACGAAGATCCCGGGCCCGGGGGAGGCCCAGCCGGCCGCGTCCGAGGCTCCCGTCTCCACCGGGATCCGCAGCTCGGCCGCCGATGCGGCGAACGGTTCGGCGAGGCCCGGTATGTCCCGGGTGAGCTGCACCCAGGACCCGCCGAGATCCGTACCGTGCAGGGAGACCTGGAGGACGGGCCGCAGCTCGTCGATGAGGGCGGTCAGGGCGAGGGTCTCGGGCGGCAGCCGGTCCGGGGGCAGTAAGGAGGGGGCCCACTCGGGCTGTTCGGGACCGGGGGGCCGGAAGAAGTTGCGGTGGTAGTCCAGCAGCGAGTGCGGGCGGGGCGTGCGGTGCAGCTCCGCGCCGTCCGGGTCGGCGCAGAGCAGGAAGTGCCAGCCGGCCCGGGAGCGCCCGGGATCCCGGACGATCCGCCGGGCGAGCGAGAGGGCGGTCGCGCCGCCGACGGGCTCGTTGGCGTGGGCGCCCGCGACGACGAGGACTTCGCCGCCGCCCTCGCCGGGTACGGAGAGCAGCCAGAGCGGACGGCCGGCGCGGGAGGTGCCGGCCTGGCGGAGCCGCACCCGGGCGGGGTGCTGCTCCGCCAGCGCGCGGGCGGCCAGGGCGAGTTCGTGTGGGGTGGGATAGCACATGTCACGGAGGAGGGTCACATGTGATGCCATTCCCGCCGGGCGTACCCGCTACTGCTCCGCCCGCCCCGCACTTCGCGGAACCTGCTCCGCCCGGACCAGGGCCACCGCCGGAGCCGCGGCCAGCAGGGTGCCCAGCTCCACCTGGCCCTCGTACGCCGGTCCCGGCCGTGTGAGCGCCGTCCAGCGGCCCGCGGGGAGCGGCAGGGTGGTGCCCCGCCAGCCGCCCGAGACGGCCAGCCGGTGCGAGAGACGGGTGGCCACCGCGACGAGGCCGGCCGAGCGGGCGAAGGCGACACAGTGCTCCGCCGCCGGCCCCCGGGCCGCCAGCGCGGCGTACCCGGTGAAAAGGGCGGGCCGGTCACGGCGCAGCCGCAGCAGGGCCGCCGTCAGCGCGAGCTTCTCCCCCGCCACGCCGTCCGGACGCGCGCCCCCGTCCAGCGCGGCCAGTGCCTCCCGCGCGAAGACGGCCGGGCGGCGGTTGTCCGGGTCTACCAGCGCCCGGTACTCGCTCTCCGCGCCCTGGTAGACCTCCGGGACGCCCGGCATCGCCAGGTGCAGCAGGGTCATGCCGAGCACGTTCGCCCGGGCCGCCTCGTCCAGTTCCGGCGGCAGCCCGGCCGCCTCCGAGGGGACGAATTCGGCGATCCGCGCCTCGTACGCCTCGTCGGGGTCGGTCCACGACGTACGCAGCCCCGCCTCCCGCGCGGCCTTCAGCAGGGCCGCCGCCAGCCGGGCCGCCCGCTCGGGGGCCTCACCGAGGCCCAGCGCGCTCTGTCGGGCCACCCAGGCGAGCTGTGGATCGGGCCCGCGCTGCCCGGCCATCAGTTCCGGGGCCTGCGAGAGCACCGCGATCCGGGCCCGGACGTCGGCGCTGCGCTTGGTGTCGTGCGTGGACAGCGCCGTCCCCGAGGCGGGCCAGTCCCGTTCCAGCTCCGCGCAGTACGCGTGGAACTCCGCGACCCCCACCGTCGGGGCCCCCGGCTCCCCGCCGACCTCGGTGGCCGACAGCAGCGGGGCCCAGCGGTAGAAGGCCCGGTCCTCCAGGGACTTGGCGCGCAGGGCCGCCGAGGTCTGCGCGAAGCGCGCCGCGAAGGCCGGATCCCGCAGCACGAGGCCCTGTACGCCGTCCACCGCGCCGGCGCCCGCCTGCCGGGCCGCCCGCTCCACGGCCTTCGGCGCCAGGCCGGCTTCGCCGGGGTACGGCCGGTAGACCGGATAGGCGATGAGCAACTCCCGTACGGCGGGCGCCAGTTCCGGCCCCGCTTGCCGCTCCAGCGTCGCCAGCTCGGCGGCGAGGTCGACGGTCAGCACCTCCCGCGCGCACGCCGAGGCGGTCTCCTCCCAGGACGGCAGGGCCGTGGAGCGCTCGTACATGCGGGCCAGTTCCGCCGCGCCCGCCGGATCCGTGAACAGCCCGTCCACCCGGTGCAGCGCGTCGTACCCGGTCGTGCCCGCCACCGGCCATCCAGCGGGCAGCCGCTCGTCGCGGGCCAGGATCTTCTCGACCACCATCCAGCAGTCGCCGCCCACGGCCGCCCGCAGCCGCCGCAGGTACCCCTCCGGATCCGCCAGCCCGTCCACGTGGTCGATCCGCAGGCCGTCCAGCACCCCGTCCCGCACCAGCTCCAGCACCTTGGCGTGCGTGGCGGCGAAGACGGCCGGGTCCTCCACCCGCACCCCGATCAGGTCCGAGATGGTGAAGAACCGCCGGTAGTTGAGGGCGGTGCGGGCCTCGCGCCACCACGCCGGCCGGTACCACTGCGCGGCCAGCAGCTCCGGCAGCGGCAGACCGCCCGTCCCGGCCCGCAGCGGGAACTCCCGCTCCCCGTACCGCAGTACGTCGCCGCGCGCCTCGACGGCGCAGGACTCGGCGGGCTCGCCGAGCACCGGCATCAGCACCTGCCCGCCGCCCGCCTCCCAGTCGATGTCGAACCAGCGCGCGTACGGGGAGTGCGGCCCCTCCCGCAGTACCTCCCACAGGGGGTGGTTGAGCCACAGCGGCGCCGGCACCGCCATGTGGTTCGGCACGATGTCGAGCACCAGGCCGAGCCCGCGGCGGCGAGCGGCCGCGGCGAGCGCCCGCAGGCCCGGCTCGCCGCCCAGCTCCGTGCGCACCCGAGAGTGATCGGTGACGTCGTACCCGTGCGCCGAGCCGGGCACCGCCTCCAGCACGGGGGAGAGGTGCAGGTGCGACACGCCGAGCGAGGCGAGGTGCGGTACGGCCGCCTCGGCCGCCGCGAAGGGGAATTCCGGGCGCAGTTGGAGGCGGTACGTCGACGCCGGGGCGAAAGGTGCCGGAACGTCGGATACCGGGCGGCTGGGTGACTGCGGCTGGCTCATGAGAACGTACGTACCCAGCCTGCCGGATTCCGTGCCATTACCCCATGCATACGGGTGACTGCGGGTGGTTAGTGTCGATCAGGTGGCTGGAACCGTCAACACCTATCGAAAAGTCATCGCCCTGACCGGGCCCCTACTGCCGCTCGTCTCGTTCTTCGCCCGACTGCCCGTCGCGATGTCCCAGTTCGGAAGTTTCCTGCTGGTCGCCCAGACCAGCGGCTCCCTTGCCACGGCCGGCATCGTCGGTGGCACCCTCTCGGCCGGCCAGGTGGTCTTCGGGCCCGTCCTGGGCCGGCTCGCCGACCGCCACGGGCAGCGGACCGTCGTACTGGCCGCCGCCGCGGTCAACGCCGTCGCCACCGCCGCCCTGGTCGCCGGAGCCCTCGGCGGCCTCGCGACCGTGCCGCTCGCCGCGATCGGCGCCCTCACCGGCGCGTCCGTACCGCTGATCGGGCCGCTCGCCCGGACCCGTTCCGTGGCCCTCGCGCACCGCGCCGAGTCGGACGAGAAGGTGGTGGGCGCCGTCCACTCGCTCGAAGGCACCCTCGACGAGATCTCCTTCGTCTTCGGCCCCGCCCTCGTCGGGATCGCCGCGCTCCTCGCGCACCCGGCCATCGCCCTCGGCGGCGCGGCCGGACTCGTCGCCGTCTTCGGTACCGCCTACGCGCTGCACCCGACCGCCGCCGTCACGGCCGGGACGCCCGCGGCGCGGGCCCGCGACAAGGAGCGTCGCCGCAGGGTCCGCCAGCCGGGCGTGGTGTACGCCGTCCGCGGCTCGCTCGCCCTCCAGGGGGCCATGTTCGGCGCCTGCCAGGCCGGGATCGCCGCACTCACCGCCCGACTGGGCGTCCCCGGCCAGGCCGCCGTCGTGTACGCCGCCATGGGAGTCGTCAGCGCCGCCGTGGGCCTCGCGCTCGGCGCGCTGCCCGCCCGCTTCGGACTGCGGCTGCGCTGGCGGGTGGCCACCGGCGCCGCGCTGGTGCTCTCGGTGCCCCTGCTGTTCACCGACGCCCTGTGGCCGCTGTACGCCGTCGTCACCGTGCTCGGTGCCGCGTACGCGCCCCACCTGATCACCGCCTTCGCGCTCACCGAGCGGGTCGTGGATCCCGCCCGGCTCGGCGAGTCGACGGCCTTCGCCGCCAGCTCGCTCGTCGCCGGGCAGGCCGTCGCGCTGCCCGTCTCCGGGCGGCTCGCCGAGTGGTACGGGCCCGCCGGGGCCTTCGCCGTGGCCGTGGGGGCGGCCGCGCTGAGCCTGACCCTCGCGCTCGTCACCCGCGTGCCCTCCACCCGTACCGGCGTCACCACCTTCGTCCCGGCCCGGCGGACCGCCTCACCGGCCGTCGGTGAGACCACCACCTACGCCGGGCGCTGAAGCACCACCACACACCGTCCGGTCAGTGCCACCCGGTCCCCGGCCGCGTACTGCGGCCCGGTGTCGGGTGGCAGCACGCCCGCCCGAGCCGTGTCCACCACGAGCCGCCACCGCGCGCCGTGCCCGGCGGGCACGGTGAAGTCCTGGGGATCGGCGCCCGCGTTGAACATCAGCAGGAACGAATCGTCGGTGATCCGCTCCCCGCGCGAGCCGGGTTCGGAGATCGCCTCCCCGTTGAGGAACACCGTCAGCGCCCGGGCGTGCTGCGCCTGCCAGTCCCGGGCCCGCATCTCCTCGCCGTGCGGGGTGAACCAGGCGATGTCGGAGAGCTCGTCGTGCGTGCCCTCCACCGGCCGGCCGTGGAAGAACCGGCGCCGCCGGAACACCGGGTGGTCGCGCCGCAGCCAGACCATCCGCCGGGTGAACTCGAGCAGCGCGGGCGCCGGTTTGCCCGGCTCCGGCCACGTCACCCACGACAGCTCGTTGTCCTGGCAGTAGGCGTTGTTGTTGCCGTCCTGGGTGCGGGCGAACTCGTCGCCGTGGCTGAGCATCGGCACGCCCTGCGACAGCATCAGGGTGGCGATGAAGTTGCGCATCTGGCGCTCGCGCAGCTCCAGGATCTCGGGATCATCGGTCGGCCCCTCGACGCCGCAGTTCCAGGAGCGGTTGTGGGTCTCGCCATCCCGGTTGCCCTCCCGGTTCGCCTCGTTGTGCTTCTCGTTGTAGGCCACGAGATCGTGCAGTGTGAAACCGTCATGGCACGTGGTGAAGTTGATGGACGCCAGCGGGCGCCGCCCGTCGTCCTGGTAGAGGTCGGAGGAGCCGGTCAGCCGCCCGGCGAACTCCGCCAGCGTGCGCGGCTGCCCGCGCCACAAGTCCCGTACGGTGTCCCGGTACTTGCCGTTCCACTCGGTCCACAGTGGTGGGAAGTTGCCCACCTGGTAGCCGCCCTCGCCCAGGTCCCAGGGCTCCGCGATCAGCTTCACCTGGCTCACCACCGGGTCCTGCTGCACCAGGTCGAAGAACGAGGAGAGCCGGTCCACCTCGTGGAACTGCCGGGCGAGCGTCGCCGCCAGGTCGAAGCGGAAGCCGTCCACGTGCATCTCGGTCACCCAGTAGCGCAGCGAGTCCATGATCAGCTGGAGCACGTGCGGGGAGCGCATGAGGAGTGAGTTCCCCGTGCCGGTGGTGTCGGTGTAATGGCGCATGTCATCCGACAGCCGGTAGTACGACGCATTGTCCAGCCCGCGGAAGGACAGCGTCGGGCCCAGATGGTTGCCCTCGGCGGTGTGGTTGTAGACCACGTCCAGGATCACCTCGATCCCCGCCTCGTGCAGGGCCCGGACCGCCGACTTGAACTCCAGCACCTGCTGACCGCGGTCCCCGGAGGCGTAGCCGTTGTGCGGGGCGAAGAACCCGATGGTGTTGTAGCCCCAGTAGTTGCTCAGCCCGTCGTTCGCGAGGCGGTGGTCGTTCACGTACTGGTGTACGGGCATCAGCTCCAGCGCCGTCACCCCGAGCTTCGTCAGATGCCCGATCACCGCCGGGTGCGCGAGCGCCCCGTAGGTCCCCCGCAGCTCCTCGGGTAGATCGGGATGACGCATGGTCAGGCCCTTGACGTGCGCCTCGTAGAGCACGGTGTGGTGGTACTCGTGGCGCGGCGGGCGGTCGTTCGCCCAGTCGAAGTACGGGTTCACCACGACCGAACTCATCGTGTGCGGCGCCGAGTCCAGATCGTTGCGCGAGTCCGGCCGGCCGAAGTGGTACCCGTACACCTCCTCGCCCCAGCCGATACCGCCGCTGATGGCCCGCGCGTACGGGTCCAGCAGCAGCTTCGCCGCGTTGCAGCGGTGCCCGCGCTCGGGCTCGTACGGTCCGTGGACACGCAGCCCGTAGCGCTGGCCCGGCATGATCCCGGGCAGATAGGCGTGCCGGACGAAGGCATCCGTCTCGCGCAGCTCGACGGCGGTCTCCGAGCCGTCGTCGTGCAGCAGACACAGCTCGATGCGTCGGGCGGCCTCGGAGTAGACCGCGAAGTTGGTTCCGGCGCCGTCGTACGTGGCGCCCAGCGGGTACGCCTGTCCCGGCCAGACCTGCATAGATAACGACTCTTCCCATCCTGGTCCGGTCTGATCCGGCGTGGATCACGTCACTGCCAGATCTTCCCCGAAAGAGGGCCTTCACGCGGGGACTTGGGATGCGCCTACCGGGTGACCCGGAGAGCTGATATGCGGGTCAGTGGACTGTCGGTGCATCACATAATGGGTCAACGGACAGTCGGAGCAGGGGCCGTCGGGCCGCATCGGGCTGCGTCGGGCCGCGCGCGCGGAGTACCCTTCCGTGATCACTGGAGACGGGCGTCCAGACGCAGAAGGCGGTGCACGGGTGAGCTCGGGAGGTCTGGAGCTGCCCCCTGGTGACAGCGGTCACGAGGGTGGCCCGGCGGACGCCCCAGGAGGTGCGCCCGGCGGGATGGCGGCCGGGGCGGTTTCGCTGGCCCCGTCGGCGGCCGGCGAGGCACGCGCCGGGAACGTACGCGCCGGGGCCGAACTGGACTGGAGCCCGGAGGCGTGGAGCGAGGTCCGTACGCGGGCCCAGCGCGCGGGTCGCGCGTACATCTGGCTGAACCTGGTCGAACAGCGGCTGCGGTCGGTGGTCGGCGCGGTCCTGCGGCCCGTCTACGAGCCGGTGCACGGCGGGGACGACTGGGTCGTCGCGGCCGCCGGGCCCGCCGGGCAGGAGTGGGTGCAGCGGGCCGTGGCCGTGCGCGAGGTGAGCCGGCGCAAGGGCTACCTCCTCGACACCGCCGACGACAACGTGCTGAGTTTCCTGACGCTCCCCCAGCTGCGCGAGCTGATGGTCCAGCACTGGCCCTGCTTCGAGCCGTACTTCGACGACCGGCGCGAGATCGAGCTGGCCCTCGACGAGCTGGAGGTCACGCGCAACGTCGTCTCCCGCAACCGGGCCCTCTCGCGGGCGGTGCTGGAGCAGGCGGAGCGCGCCTCGGCGCGGCTGCTGGAGGTGCTCGGCGCGGGCGCGGGCAGCCCGGCGGCGGACCGGCTGCCGATCGACGCCGTCGAGGACCTGGTAGGGGACCGCTACGCCGACGTCATCTCCGTCCACCCGGACCGGGTACGGCTCCAGCGGCAGCTCCCGGCGGAGGACCTGTTCGGCGGCGCCCGGCGGCTGGACGCCATCGGGATAGGCCTCAACCTGCTGGTGCAGAACTTCTCGGGCCGAAGACTCGTCCGGCTCACGGAGTCGGGCTGCCGCGTGCGGCTGCTGTTCCTGAACCCGGCCAGCAGCGCGGTCAAGCGGCGCGAGCGGGAGCTGGGGCTGCGCAAGGGCGAGCTGAGCCGCTCGGTGGAGATGAACATCCTGCACGTGCGCAGGGTGCGGGCGGGGCTGCGCGACGCGTCGCGCTTCGAGATCCACGTCTTCGACGAGACCCCGCGCTTCACCGCCTATCTGGTGGAGGGGGAGTCCTCGGGCATCGCGGTCGTCCAGTCCTACCTGCGGCGGGCCCGCGGCATGGAAGCCCCTGTCCTCGTCCTGCGCGGGGGCGGTCGTGGCGTCCCCAAGGACTCCGACCACGGGCTGTTCACCACGTACCGGGAGGAATTCGAATCGGTGTGGGAGGATTCCCGGCCGGTGTCGTGACATGGGCGGCCCTTGCCGGGGCGCCGCCCCGGCGGCCTGGCTGTCAGTGCCCCGTGGCAGGCTGACAGCGAGTGACCGAAGCAGGACATACGGGGGAGGGGCGCGTCATGGTGGCGTGGCACGGGGGAGCACTGGTCGGATTCGACCTGGAGACGACCGGTACGGAGCCGGGCGAATCCCGGATCGTGACGGCGGCGGTGGTCGAGGTACGGGGCGGCGAGGTGCACCGCCGGCGCGGCTGGCTCGCGGACCCGGGGATACCGATCCCGGAAGAGGCCGCGGCGATCCACGGGATCAGCACGCAGCGGGCCGTCGCCGAGGGTCGCCCGGTGCGGGAGGTCGCGGACGAGATCGCGTCGGCGCTCGTCGGGCACTGGAGGCAGGGCGCGGTGGTGGTGGCGTACAACGCGGCGTTCGACCTGACGCTGCTCACGGCGGAGCTGGCCCGCCACCGACTGCCCTCGCTGGCCGACCGGTTGGACGGGGCCGAGACCGGGCCGGTGGTCGACCCGCTGACCATCGACCGGGCCGTGGACCGCTACCGGCGGGGCAAGCGGACGCTGGAGGCGGTGTGCGGGGTGTACGGAGTCACCCTCGACGACGCGCACGACGCGGGGGCCGACGCGCTGGCCGCGGTACAGGTGGCCCGGGCGATAGCCGTCCGGCACCCGCAGGTGGCCGCCCTCACACCGGCGGACCTGCACGACCGGCAGGGCACCTGGCACGCCCGCTGGGCCCGTGACTTCCAGTCGTACCTGCGCAAGCAGGGCACGCCGGACGCGGTGATCGACACGGCGTGGCCGCTGCGGGGGCTCGTACCGGCCTGACCTCGGAAGGAGAGTCAGGCGTCCCACTGGTCGCTGTACTCGATGTGGATCTCCCGCGCGCCGGCGTCGCCGGAGTCCAGCCGCGCGCAGTAGTGCCCGTGGGGCGACAGGGAACGGCCGTGGCCCGGGCCGTGTTGGGCGATGTCGCGGAAGAGGCCGGCCGTCTCCCGGAACACCTTCGCGCTGCCCGTCATGAACAGCGTCTCGGCGTGGACGCGTTGGTGGAACAGGTCCCGGTTCTCGGCGTGGTACTGGGCCGCGTGGTCGATCTCCGGTTCCGTCGTGGGCGGCAGGACCGTCACCGTCTCGGGCCGGCCCGGGCCGAGGCGAGCCCGTAGTTCCTTCCAGCGGGAGGGCGGGAACTGGAGCGAGTGGTGCAGCAGCACCAGATCCAGCTCCCGCGGACCCCCGCCCCGCGCGGCCGCGCGGCGCAGCGGAAGGTGGATCAGCGAGCGCGGCGACGAGGCGGCCAGCGCCCACAGTCCGGCGATGAGCTGTGCGCCGGCCTGGTCGAGGCAGGCGTTCAGGCCCCAGTCGCCGTCGACGAGAACGGCATGCTCCGGCGGGCGGGCCGGGCGGATGACTCTGAACTCCTGCGGGCCGAGCCGGGGCCGGTGGATCGTGACGGGGATCTTCATGGTCTGTTCGTACTTCCTGCTCAGAAGGCGCGCCAGCGCATTTCCCGGTCGCCCTCGCGCAGGGAGGCTACCCGGCGGCGGAATTCGGCCCGTGCCCCCGGGTCGGCCGGGGCGTGCTGGGAGACCCAGGCGCAGCTCGCCGTTTCGCGGGCGCCGCGCAGGACCGCGCAGCCCTCCCAGTCGCGGACGTCCCAGCCGTACGCCGTCACGAACGCCTCGTACGCGGCGGCGGGCAGGCCGTACCGGTCGCGGGACAGGTCCATCACCACCAGGTCGTGTTCCCGCAGGTCGACCGAGACGGTCTCCAGGTCCACCAGGACCGGCCCGTCCGGGCCCACGTGGACGTTGCGGGGCAGGGCGTCGCCGTGGACGGGGCCCGGCGGCAGGTGCGGGGTGAGCGCGGCCACCTCGTCCGCGTAGGCGTCGCGCCGCGCCCGCAGGTACGCCGCGTCCGCCGGGTCGACGGCCTCACCGGCCAGCCGCAGCCAGCGTTCCACCCCGCCCAGCAGCTCCCGCGCCGGCAGGGCGAACGGCGGAGCCGGCAGCGCGTGGAGCTGCCGCAGCAGCGCCGCGAGGTCCTCCGGGCCCGCCGGGCGGACCGCCGCCGCGAGCCGGTGCCACAGCGTCAGCGGATGCCCGCCCACCAGCCGGGGCTTCGGCTCGGCCGCACGGACCGCCGGGATCCCGGCGTCGGCGAACCAGCCGGCCACGGCCAGTTCCCGTTCGGCCCGCTCCAGGAGCTCCGCTTCCCGGCCCACCTTCACCACCAGGTCGCCGACCGCGAAGACGGCGTTCTCGCCGAAGGCGAGGAGCTCGGCCCGCCCCGTGAGACCGGCCTGCGTCAGTACGTCCCTGGCCCGTGCCTCGTCCATGCCCGCCCTCCGCCCTCCACCGTGTCTCGGCCGTCGCTCGGCCAGCGTGAATCCGCCAAGTCTCGCATCCCGGTGTCCGGTGCCTTGACGCGCCGACAGGGGCTTCGCACGATGGCCGGGGCGGATCAGGATGATCCACCCGCAAGGGGGTGAATCGCCGCGACGCCGGCCGTCTCCGCACGCCGCCGCCCCAATCACGGCGCCTGGTTCCTGGTCCTGCCCGCGCTCATCCCGATCCTGCTACAGCGGTGCGACCGGCCCGGCCGAGCTGGAGAAACACCTGGTGGGGGACGGGAGGCGGGTGCTTGCCCGCTGCCAGAAGTGGGGGGACGGGAGTATTCGAGTGGCACGAGACGTCTCGTCTCGTTATAGTCATGTCATGACCTCAGCCAAGCCCGCGCACATCGCCATGTTCTCGATCGCCGCCGCCGGGCACGTGAACCCGAGCATCGAAGTGATCCGGGAACTCGTCGCCCGGGGCCACCGCGTCAGCTACGCCATCCCCGCCTCCTTCGCCGAGAAGATCGCGGAGACCGGCGCCACCCCGGTGGTCTACACCTCCACCCTCCCCACCGACGAGGACCCCGAGGCCTGGGGCACCGAACTCATCGACAACCTCGAACCCTTCCTGAACGACGCCGTCCAGGTCCTGCCGCAGCTCGCCACCGCCTTCGAGGGCGACGAGCCGGACCTCGTCATCCACGACATCACCGCCTACCCGGCGCCCGTCCTCGCCCACCGCTGGGGCGTCCCCGCCGTCTCCCTCTCCCCGAATCTGGTCGCCTGGGACGGATACGAGGAGGAGGTCGCCGAGCCGATGTTCGCGGAGCTGAAGGCGTCGGAGCGCGGCAAGGCGTACTACGCCAAGTTCGCGGCGTGGCTCGGCGAGAACGGACTCGGCGACCAGGTCGACCGCTTCCAGAGCCGCCCGCGCCGCAGCCTCGTCCTGATCCCCAGGGCGCTCCAGCCCCACGCCGACCGGGTCGACGAGTCCGTCTACACCTTCGTCGGCGCCTGCCAGGGTGACCGCAGCGCCACCCAGGGCAGCTGGCGGCGGCCGGCGTCCGCCGAGGGCAAGAAAGTGCTGCTGGTCTCCCTCGGCTCCACCTTCACCAAGCAGCCCGCCTTCTACCGCGCCTGCCTGGAGGCCTTCGGAGACCTACCCGACTGGCACGTCGTCCTGCAGATCGGCAAGTTCACCGACGAGGCCGAGCTCGGGACGATCCCGTCCAACGCCGAGATCCACCGCTGGGTTCCCCAGCTGGACATCCTGCGCCAGGCCGACGCCTTCATCACCCACGCGGGCGCGGGCGGCAGCCAGGAAGGCCTCGCCACCGGCACCCCGATGGTCGCCGTCCCACAGGCCGTCGACCAGTTCGGCAACGCCGACATGCTGGCCTCGCTCGGCGTGGCCCGGCACGTCCCGATGGAGGAGGCCGACGCCACGACCCTGCGCGAAGCCGTCCTCGCGCTGCTCGCCGATCCCGAGGTCGCGGCCCGCGCCGAAGCCGTCCGCGCTCAGATGGCCACCGAAGGCGGCACCCGGCAGGCGGCCGACCTCATCGAGGCCGAACTGTCGTAGGGGAGTCATAGGGTGCGCCCATGACGAAGAAGCCTGTCAGGAAGACGTACGCGGCCCTGCTGCGCGGCATCAATGTCGGTGGGGCCAAGAAGGTCCCGATGGCGCGGCTGCGCACCGTATTGGAGAGCCTCGGCCACGGCGACGTACAGACGTACCTGCAGAGCGGCAACGCCGTCTTCAGCAGCGAGAAGCCGGACCCGGCCGCACTCGCCCGGGAGCTGGAGGCAGCCATCGAGGCCCACTTCGGCTTCCGGGTGCCGTGCCTGGTCGTGGACGGCGACTACCTGAGCGCCGTCGCGGACGCCTGCCCCTTCCCGGCCGCCGAACTGGAGGGCAAGCAGCTCCACGTGTTCTTCCTGTCCGAGCGGCCGGACCCCGAACGCTTCGCAGCGATCGACCCGGCGGCGTACCTCCCCGAGGAGTACCGGATCGGCGACCGCGTCCTGTACCTCTACGCCCCGAACGGCCTGGGCCGCTCCAAACTGGGCGAGACCCTCGCCAGGCCCGCCGTCTTCAAGGGCCAGGGCGTGACCAGCCGCAACTGGAACACCGTCCGCAAGCTCGTGGAACTCACCCGGACCTGACCCGGGCCCCCGCGCACGGGCCGACCGTCACCCGGGGCGGGCGGTGTGCCAGGCTCTGGGGATGCGTTACATCATCATCGGCGCCGGGGCGATCGGCGCGACCATCGGCGGACGGCTCGCGGAAGCCGGCCGCGACGTCGTCCTCGTCGCGCGCGGCGCGCACGCCGAGGCGCTGCGCGAGAACGGGCTGAGGCTCACGACCGCCGACGGCGAACGGGTGCACCGGCTGCCGGTGGCCGGCGGACCGGCCGAACTCGGCGAACTGCGGCCGGACGACGTACTGCTGCTGACGGTCAAGACCCAGGACGCCATCGCGGCGCTCGACGCGTGGGGAGACGCGGAGGTCGCGGGCGGCGGCACGGCGGCGCAGCGGCTGCCGCTGCTGTGCGCGCAGAACGGCGTGGAGAGCGAACGGCTGGCCCTACGGCGCTTCGCGCGCGTGTACGGGGTGTGCGTATGGCTGCCCGCGACGTTCCTGGAGCCCGGCGTGGTCTCGGCGCTGTGCGCCCCGCTGACCGGAATCCTGCACATGGGCCGGGCGGCCGGGGGCGCGGACCAGCGGATCCGGGCGATCGCGGCCGACCTCGCGGGGGCGGGCTTCGAGGCGCCGGTCGTCGAGGACGTGATGCGGTGGAAGTACGCGAAGCTCCTCGGGAACCTCGGCAACGCGATCCAGGCGACGACCGGCCCCGAACCCGACCCGGCGAAGGCGGCGCTGCTGCTGCGGGCGATCCGTGAGGGCAGGGCCGCCTTCGAGGCGGCGGGCATCGTGTACGCCTCGCAGGCCGAAGAGGCGGCGGCCCGCGACGGCAAGGCCGAGCCGCCGGCCGGGGTCCGGGGCGGATCGTCATGGCAGAGCCTGGCGCGGGGGACGGGGTCGGTGGAGGCCGACTATCTCAACGGGGAGATCTGCCTGCTGGGGCGGCTGCACGCCGTCCCGACCCCGGTGAACGACGTCCTGCGGCACGCCGCCAACATCTTCGCGCGGGAAGGGCTCCCGCCGGGCGCGATGTCGATCGCGGACCTGACGGCCCTGGCCGACGAGGCCGCCGCCCGCGCGTAGCCCCGCGGAGCCGTTGCCGGGGCTCCGCCCCGGATCCCGCGCCTCAACCCCCCAGACTCCGTGCGGGGATACGCCCTGGCGGGGCTGGTTCTGGCTGAGCCGCGCTCGCAACTGGGCAGGGCTGCGGTCTACGCCGTCAGGGCCGGGATCCGGGCCGGGGTGGCGGCGGCGGTGTCGTAGCGGCGCAGCAGGAGGCGGGCCAGTTCCGGGGCCGCGCCCAGGACGTCGGCCACCACGTCCGCGCCCGCGGCTTCGGCGCCGGCGGCGATGCGGTCCGGGAGGCGGCCCGGCGCGATGACGTACGGGGCAACCGCCACCCGGCGCACGCCCTCGGCGCGCAGGGCCCGTACGGCGTCCTCGGTGCGGGGAAAGGCAGCGGAGGCGAACGCAGGCCGCACGGCGCACCAACCGGTGTGCCGCCACTCCCGCGCGATTTCAGCGATCACTGCGATCGCCTCCGGGTCCGATGATCCGGCGGACGCGAGCACCACGCCGGTGGTGGCGCGGTCCGCCGGGGTGAGGCCGGCCTCGGCGAGCCGGCGCTCCAGGGCCGCCACGAGCAGCGGCGACGGGCCGAGGACGTCCGCGACCCGGACCGAGAGGCCGGGCAGGCGGGTCGTGGCCTCCGCCAGCACGGCCGGGATGTCCGCCTTGGCGTGGAAGGCCCGGGTCAGCAGGAGCGGCAGGGCCACGACCTCCCGTACGCCGGACAGGTAGAGCGTGGCGAGGGCCTGCGAGACGGTCGGGGTGTTGAAGTCCAGGAAGGCCGTCTCCACCCGCAGCCCGGGCCGCAGCGCCCGCGCGCGCCCGACCAGGGCGTGCACGGTCGCCGCGTGCCGCGGGTCGCGGCTGCCGTGGGCTATGACCAGAAGTGCGCGGGACATGGGACTCAGCTCTTGGCCATCAGGCCGCGGGTGCGCAGCACCCACCGCTCGACGGGGCTGAAGATCAGGAGGTCGATGGCGATGCCGACGAACAGGATCAGGAGGATCGCGAGGAACACGCCGGGCATGTCGATGTTGTTGCGGCCGTTCTCCAGCAGCTGGCCGAGTCCCAGGCCCAGTTCGGGGGAGCTGGCGATGATCTCGGCGGCCATCAGGGAGCGCCAGGAGAAGGCCCAGCCCTGCTTCAGGCCGGCGAGGTAGCCGGGCAGCGCGGCCGGCATGACCACGTGCCAGGTGCCCCGCAGCCCGGTGGCGCCCATGGTGCGCCCGGCCCGCAGGAAGAGCGGCGGGACCTGGTCGACGCCGGAGACGAGGCCGTTGGCGATGGAGGGGACCGCGCCGAGCAGGATGACGGCGTACATCATCGAGTCGTTCAGGCCGAGCCAGATGACGGCCGGCGGCACCCAGGCCACCGACGGCAGGGACTGCAGTCCGGACAGGATCGGGCCGATGGCGGCGCGGATGAACTTCACGCGGGCGACCAGCAGGCCGAGCGGGGTACCGATGGCCAGGGCTAGCAGGAAGCCGAGCAGACCGCGCGAGACGCTGGTCCAGACGACCTCCAGCAGCGTCCCCTTCAGCCACATGTCGGACAAGCCGCCCCACACGTCGGACGGCGCGGGCAGCTTGGTCGCGTCGGTGACCTTCGCCGAGACGAGGATCTGCCACACCAGGAGCACGAGGCCGACGGCCACGAGCGGGGGCAGGACCTTCTTGACCAGGACCTCGCGGACCGGGGTGCGGTGGGTCTGGACCGCGTCGAGTGCGTCCAGGCCGGCCTCCAGGCCCGCCAGGTCGTCCGTCTTGCCCTTGGCCGCGACCTTCGCGGTGGTGTCAGTGCTGGCCATGGCGGCGGATCTCCCCACGCAGGTGTTCAGTGATCTCAAGGGACAGCTCCGCGACGTCCGCGTCCTCGATGCGGCGCGGCTGCGGGATGCCCACGGTCCATTCCTTCGCGACCCGGCCGGGGCGGGAGGAGAGCAGCACCACGCGCTGGGCGAGGCGGACGGCCTCGCGGACGTTGTGCGTGACGAAGATGACCGACAGCCTCGTCTCCTCCCAGATGCGGGTGAGCTCGCCGTGCAGCACGTCACGTGTGATGGCGTCCAGCGCCGCGAACGGCTCGTCCATCAGCAGCAGCTGGCTGTCCTGCGCCAGGGCGCGGGCCAGGGCGACGCGCTGGCGCATGCCGCCCGACAGCTCGTGCACGCGCTTGCCGTACGCGCCGCCGAGCCGGACCAGGTCCAGCAGCCGTTCGGCCTCCGGCTTGCGGTCGGCCTTGGCGACCCCGCGCAGGCGCAGGGCGAGTTCGATGTTCTTGCCCGCGGTCAGCCACGGGAAGAGGGCGTGCTCCTGGAACATCAGCGCCGGACGGCCGCCCGGGGTCTCGATGGACCCCGCGGACGGCTTGTCCAGGCCGGCGACCAGGTTCAGCAGCGTGGACTTGCCACACCCCGAGGCCCCGAGGAGGGTGACGAACTCGCCGGGAGCGACATCGAGGCTGATGTCGTCCAGGACGAGCTGCGATCCGGCCGGGCCGGAGAAGGACTTCGAGACGTGCTCGATGCGGGCGGCGTGCGGATGCGTCTGCTCCGCGACGGTGCCCTCGGCAGCCTTGGCAAGCGTGGTGGCCATGGTCGTCACCTCCTGGGGTTGCTGGATCACGGGGTTGCTGGAGTGAGGGGGGACTTGGCGCCGAGACCGGCGTCGGAGACCTCGGGCTTGCCCGCGGCCTTCAGGACCTTGTTCAGGAGCGTCAGGTCGTAGATGCCGGCCAGGTCGGGCTCCTTGATGAGCCCTGCCTCGACCGCCCACACGGACTGCGTCTTCAACGTCGAGGCCAGCGGGTCGTCCGTGGCCGCGATGCTCGGCCACGCCGGGTCGATGATCTTCGCTTCGAGCGGCTTGCCGCCGTCGGCCTCCAGCTTCGCGTTCGCGGAGGCCTTCGCCTTGTCCGGGTTGGCGTTGATCCACTCGTTCGTCTTCACGGTGCCGCGCAGTACGGCTTCCACGACGTCCGGGTGCGCCTTGAGGAACTTCTGCGACACGATGATGTTCGTGATCACGAACTTCTTGTCGGGCCACAGGTCGGTCTCGTCGAGGAGCACCTTGCCGCCGTCGGAGACGAGCTTGGAGGCCGTGGGCTCCGGCACCCAGGCGCCGTCGATCGAGCCCTGCTTGAAGGCGTCCGGGGTGACCTTGTTGTCCGTACGGACGACGGAGACGTCACCCTTTCCGGACTCCGGGTCGACCTTCCAGCCCTGCCCGGAGATCCAGTTGAGGAACGCGACGTCCTGCGTGTTCCCCTTCTGCGGGGTGGCGATCTTCTTGCCCTTGACGTCGTCCAGGGTCTTGATCTTGTCCGGGTTCACGACGAGCTTGACGCCGCCGGAGGCGGAACCGGAAATGATCCGCAGGTTGGTGCCCTTGGACTTCACGTAGCCGTTGATCGACGGCGAGGGGCCGATGAAACCGATGTCGAGAGAGCCCCCGTTGAGGGCTTCGATCTCGGACGGACCGGCGTTGAAGGCCTGCGGCTTGACCTTGGTGCCGCCCAGCTCCTTCGCGATCAGGCCTTCCTGGAGGCCGACCAGCGCGGTGGCGTGCGTCAGGTTCGGGAAGTAGCCGATGCGGACCTCGGGAGCGGAGAGCTGCTCGCCGCCCCCGGCGGCGTTGGCCTTGTCAGTCCCGTTGGCGGGCTTTTCGGCCTGGGAGCCGTAGCCGCAGGAGGCGAGAGCGCCGATCAACAGCGGCAGGGCGGCGGCGGCGACAAGGCCGCGGCGAACGGTCTTACGGGGGGAAGGCACGGGAGGGTTTCCTCTCGTGACGCGGTCATCTCATGACGCACGTCTTCGTCGGTGGAGCAAGGGCGGGTACGGCTCGTGGGGGGTGTGGGCGCGTGGGCGAGATGCCGACGGCACTTCGGTCATCACGCACATCGCGCCACCCCTCCCTGGCCGCTGCCGAGGACGCCGCTGCCGATGCGGCCGCCCTCCTTCGCGAAGGTGGAGTAGATGTCGGCAAACATGATCAGAAGTCCCACCCTTCCTCGTCCGCCTGCACGGTGGTCTCCGCCTTGGAGGCGAACGACTCGCCGGCCATGCCCGCCGCGAGGGTGGTTCCGTCGGCCGGGTCGATGAGCAGGAAGGATCCGGTACGGCGCGAGTCGGCGTACGCGTCGAGCGCGAGGGGCTCGGCGGTACGGACGACGACGCGGCCGATGTCGTTGGCGACGAGCTGTCCCGGGTTCGGGTGCTGGGAGAGGTCGTCGAGGGTCAGCCGCGAGGGGATCTCCTTGACGATCGCCTTGACCGTGCGCGTCGTGTGCTTGATCAGCACCCGGGCGCCGACGGCCAGCGGCTGGTCGGCGACGTGGCAGACCGTCGCCTCGACGTCCTGCGTGGTGCCCGGGGCGCTCGTGGACGGCGCGATCAGGTCGCCGCGCGAGATGTCGATGTCGTCCGCCAGGCGCAGGGTCACCGACTGGGGGGCCCAGGCGATGTCGACGCTCTCACCGAGCGCGTCGATCCCGACGATGGTGCTGGTGCGCCCGGAGGGCAGGACGGTGACGGCTTCGCCGACGCGCAGGACGCCGGAGGCGATCTGGCCGGCGTAGCCGCGGTAGTCGGGGTGCGCGGCGGACTGGGGGCGGATCACGTACTGGACGGGGAACCGCGCCGGGCAGGCGGTGAGGTCGTGGCTGACCGGCACCGTCTCCAGGTGCTCCAGCACCGTCGGACCGCCGTACCAGTCCATGTTCGAGGACGGCTCCACCACGTTGTCCCCGGCCAGCGCCGAGATCGGGATCGCGGTGATCTCCGGGACGCCCAGGTCCGAGGCGTACGCGGTGAACTCCTCGGCGATCGCCGCGAAGACGGACTCCTCGTAGCCCACGAGGTCCATCTTGTTGACGGCGAGGACGACGTGGGGGACGCGCAGGAGGGCGGCGACGGCGGCGTGGCGGCGGGTCTGTTCGATGACGCCGTTGCGGGCGTCGACGAGGACGACGGCGAGGTCGGCGGTGGAGGCGCCGGTGACCATGTTGCGGGTGTACTGCACGTGGCCGGGGGTGTCGGCGAGGATGAACCGGCGCCGGGCGGTGGCGAAGTAGCGGTAGGCGACGTCGATGGTGATGCCCTGCTCGCGTTCGGCGCGCAGGCCGTCGGTGAGGAGCGCGAGGTCGGGGGCGTCCTGGCCGCGGCTGAGGGAGACGGCCTCGACGGCTTCCATCTGGTCGGTCAGGACCGACTTGGAGTCGTGCAGGAGGCGTCCGACCAGGGTGGACTTGCCGTCGTCGACGGAACCGGCGGTCGCGAAGCGCAGCAGGGTGGTCGCCGAGAGGTCGGCGAGCTCGAACTGCTCGGTGGTGGTGGTCATTTTAGAAGTACCCTTCGCGCTTGCGGTCTTCCATCGCGGCCTCGGACATCTTGTCGTCGGCGCGGGTCGCGCCCCGCTCGGTGAGGCGGGAGACGGCGATCTCGGCGATGACGGCGTCGAGCGTGGTGGCGTCGGAGTCCACCGCGCCGGTGCAGGACATGTCGCCCACCGTGCGGTAGCGGATCAGCCGCTTCTCGACCCGCTCGGTCTCCTTCGGGCCGCCCCAGTCGCCGGCGGTGAGCCACATGCCGTTGCGGGAGAAGACCTCGCGTTCGTGGGCGAAGTAGATGTCCGGCAGTTCGATGCCCTCGCGGGCGATGTACTGCCACACGTCCAGCTCGGTCCAGTTCGAGAGCGGGAAGACGCGGACGTGCTCGCCGGGGGCGTGGCGGCCGTTGTAGAGCTGCCACAGTTCGGGGCGCTGGCGGCGCGGGTCCCACTGCGAGAACTCGTCACGCAGGGAGAAGACGCGTTCCTTGGCGCGGGCCTTCTCCTCGTCGCGGCGCCCGCCGCCGAAGACGGCGTCGAACCCCCGCTGCTGGATCGCCTCGGTGAGGGGCACGGTCTGGAGCGGGTTGCGGGTCCCGTCCGGGCGCTCGCGGAGCTTGCCCGCGTCGATGTAGTCCTGGACGGACGCCACGTGCAGGCGCAGGCCGTGTTCGGCGACGGTGCGGTCGCGGTACTCCAGCACCTCGGGGAAGTTGTGGCCCGTGTCGACGTGGAGCAGGGTGAAGGGCACCGGCGCCGGCGCGAACGCCTTCAGCGCCAGGTGCAGCATGACGATGGAGTCCTTGCCACCGGAGAAGAGGATCACCGGCTTCTCGAACTCGCCCGCCACCTCCCGGAAGATGTGCACGGCCTCGGATTCGAGGGCGTCGAGGTGCGAGAGCGCGTACGGCGCGTCGGCGTCGGGCTCGATGTGCAGGTGCGCGGCGGTGGTCATGCCAGACCCCTCTCGGTGAGCAGCGCGTGCAGGGCCGAAGCCGACTCCCGCACGGTCTGCGTGTGCGACTCGATCCGCAGGTCCGGGGTTTCCGGTGCCTCGTACGGGTCGTCGACCCCGGTAAGCCCGGAGATCTCGCCCGCCGCCTGCTTGGCGTACAGGCCCTTCACGTCACGTACGGAGCAGACCTCGACCGGGGTGGCCACGTGGACCTCCAGGTACGAGGTCCCCTCGGCGGCGTGCCGCTTGCGCACCGCCTCCCGGCTGTCCGCGAACGGCGCGATGACGGGCACGAGCGCCTTGACGCCGTTGCTCGCCAGCAGCTCGGCGACGAAGCCGATGCGCTGCACGTTGGTGTGCCGGTCCTCGCGGGTGAAACCGAGACCGGCGGAGAGGAACTCACGGATCTCGTCCCCGTCGAGGACCTCCACCCGGTGCCCCTCGGCGCGCAGCCGCTCGGCCAGCGCGTAGGCGATGGTGGTCTTGCCCGCGCTCGGCAGCCCGGTCAGCCACACCGTGGCGCCCTGGTCGCTCACGCTCATCAGCTTCTTCTCCGTCGGTTCTGTGTGATTCGCCATCAGCCGTGTCATCAGCCGTGCAGTCCGCACTCGGTCTTGCCGCGCCCCGCCCAGCGCCCGGCCCGCGCGTCCTCGCCCTGCGCCACACGGCGGGTGCACGGCGCGCAGCCGACCGAGGCGTAGCCGTCCATCAGCAGCGGGTTCGTCAGCACACCGTGCTCGGCGACGTACGCGTCCACGTCCTCCTGGCTCCAGCGCGCGATCGGCGAGACCTTGACCTTGCGCCGCTTCTCGTCCCAGCCGACCACCGGGGTGTTCGCCCGGGTCGGGGACTCGTCACGGCGCAACCCCGTCGCCCACGCGTCGTACCCGGTCAGGCCCTCCTCCAGCGGCCTGACCTTGCGCAGCGCGCAGCACAGGTCCGGATCACGGTCGTGCAGCTTCGGCCCGTACTCGGCGTCCTGCTCCGCCACGCTCTGCCGCGGGGTCAGGGTGATGACGTTGACGTCCATCACCGCCTCGACCGCGTCCCGCGTGCCGATCGTCTCCTCGAAGTGGTAACCCGTGTCCAGGAACACCACGTCCACACCGGGGAAGGCGCGGGAGGCGAGGTGGGCGACGACCGCGTCCTCCATGGAGGAGGTCACGGCGAACTTCTTGCCGAAGGTGTCGGCCGCCCACCGCAGGATGTCCAGCGCGGAGGCGTCCTCCAGGTCCCGGCCCGCCCGCTCGGCCACGTCTTTGAGGCGGTGAGTCTCCTGAGCAGTCGTCATGTCTCTTCCCCTCCAGTGGTGTTGGACTGAAGTCCGCGGGCCAGCAGCCCGAGGTACTTCAACTGGAAGGCTCGATTGCAGGCCCTGCATTCCCAGGCGCCGTGGCCCTGCTCGTTGGGGAACAGGTCCTCGTCGCCGCAGTACGGGCAGTAGAACGGTGCGGCGCGCTCGCTCATGAGAGGCTCTCGTCGCTGGCACGGGTCACCCAGGCGGCGAAGCGCTCGCCGTCCTCGCGCTGCTCCTGGAAGCGCGTGACGACCCGCTCGACGTAGTCGGGCAGACCGGCCGAGGTGACCTTGAGGCCGCGGACCTTGCGGCCGAAGCCGGCCTCCAGGCCGAGGGCGCCGCCCAGGTGGACCTGGTAGCCCTCCACCTGGTTGCCGTCGTCGTCCAGGACCAGCTGACCCTTGAGACCGATGTCCGCCACCTGGATACGGGCGCAGGCGTTCGGGCAGCCGTTGATGTTGATGGTGAGCGGCTCGGCGAACTCGGGCAGGCGGCGCTCCAGCTCGTCGATCAGCGAGGCGCCGCGCGCCTTCGTCTCGACGATGGCCAGCTTGCAGAACTCGATGCCGGTGCAGGCCATCGTGCCGCGCCGGAACGGGGACGGCTTGACCCGCAGGTCCAGCGCCTCCAGGGCGGAGACGACCGAGTCCACCTGGTCCGCCTCGATGTCGAGCACGATCATCTTCTGCTCGGCGGTGGTGCGCAGGCGGCCGGAGCCGTGCCGCTCGGCGACATCGGCGATCTTGGTGAGGGTGGCACCGTCCACGCGGCCGACCCGGGGCGCGAAGCCGACGTAGAAGCGGCCGTCCTGCTGCTGGTGGACGCCGACGTGGTCGCGCCACTGGCCGCTGGGCTGCTCGGGCGCGGGGCCGTCGGTGAGCCCCCGCTCCAGGTACTCGTCCTCCAGGACCTGGCGGAACTTGGCCGGGCCCCAGTCCGCGACGAGGAACTTCAGGCGGGCGCGGGTGCGCAGGCGGCGGTAGCCGTAGTCACGGAAGATCGAGATGACGCCCTCGTAGACGTCCGGGACCTCGTCCAGCGAGACCCAGGTGCCCAGGCGTACGCCCAGCTTGGGGTTGGTGGAGAGACCGCCGCCGACCCACACGTCGAAGCCGGGGCCGTGCTCGGGGTGGTTGACGCCCACGAACGCGATGTCGTTGATCTCGTGCGCGACGTCGAGCAGCGGCGAGCCGGAGATCGCGGACTTGAACTTGCGGGGCAGGTTCGAGAAGTCCGGGTTGCCGACGATGCGGCGGTAGATCTCGTCGATGGCGGGGGTGCCGTCGATGATCTCGTCCCGGGCGATGCCGGCGACGGGCGAACCGAGGATGACGCGGGGCGTGTCACCGCAGGCCTCGGTGGTGGACAGGCCGACGGCCTCCAGGCGGCGCCAGATCTCCGGGACGTCCTCGATCCGGATCCAGTGGTACTGCACGTTCTGGCGGTCGGTCAGGTCGGCGGTGCCGCGGGCGAACTCCTCGGAGATCTCGCCGATGACGCGCAGCTGGTCGGTGGTCAGCCGGCCGCCGTCGATGCGCACGCGCAGCATGAAGTACTTGTCGTCCAGCTCCTCCGGCTCCAGGATCGCGGTCTTGCCGCCGTCGATCCCGGGCTTGCGCTGGGTGTAGAGACCCCACCAGCGCATCCGGCCGCGCAGGTCGTTGGGGTCGATCGAGTCGAAGCCCGTCTTGGAGTAGATCGTCTCAATGCGTGTCCGCACATTGAGACCGTCGTCGTCCTTTTTGAACTGCTCGTTGCCGTTGAGGGGCGTGTGGTGTCCGACGGCCCACTGACCCTCACCGCGGTGACGGCCGGTCTTGCGGCGCGCGGCGGCTGCGGGGGCGGCTGCGGGCGTTTCGGGGGAGGCGGCCATGGCGGATACGTCCTTCTTCGGCGGCGGCTCAATGCGGGGCAGGGGGGAGTGGCGGCGTGACCCCTGGACGTGAGCAGGTGCGGCTGAATGCCGCCCCGTGCCGGGTTTGCCGGCAGGCAGGGGCGGTCTTCGCCTTCAGGGGGCTTGCGGGGGATCGACGTGTCCGCGCCAGCGGGGACGGCGTCGATGTGCGGCGGTGGCTGGTTCCGTCAGCGCGCCGGACAGATGGCGCTGGACATGCGGCCGAGGTCGACGTGCCGCCGACTCACCAAGGCAATTCCAGCTCCATTCATGGCGGAAGCGTGTCATGCACCGATTGGAGGAGTCCACTAGTGTCCAGAATGCGGACGAACTCGTCTCGGATCTTGGGATGGCGTGATCGGGGTCACGTCATACGGCGCCTGCCCACGCAGCCTTGGGGTGCCTACGCGCCGGGCCAGGGGCCGGGGGTGGCGGCGTCCTGCTTCTCCTCGGTCTCCGTGCGGAAGACCTTGAAACCGCGGCGCAGGTAGTTGTCCATGGCCGTCGGGCCGTCCTGGCTGCAGGTGTGGAGCCAGACCCTGCGGGTGGGCTCGCGCTCCGGCCAGCGGGACGCCAGGTCCCAGGCGCGGGCGATGCCGACCGACAGGAGGTGTCCGCCGATGCGGCGGCCCCGGAAGCCGGGGAGCAGCCCGAAGTAGACGATCTCCACCGCACCGTCCGGCTGCGGATCGAACTCGACGTAACCGGCCGGGGTGCCCCGGTCGTACGCGACCCAGGTCTCCACGCCCGGCCGGCCCAGCTGCTCCATCCACTGGGCGCGGGTCAGCGAGAGCCGGTCCGTCCAGTGGATGTCCCCGCCCACGGAGGCGTAGAGGAACCGGCTGAACTCCGGCGAGGGGACCTCCGCGCGCTCGACGCGGATCTCGGGGCCCGGGACGGTCGCCGGGACCAGGTCCTCGGGCGAGGTCATTTCCAGGGACCAGGTGGTGAGGATGAAGGTGCTCATGGGTTTCAGGGAATCACGCCGGGTCCCGTGCGGCCCAGGCGGGCCCGGACGACCGCCGGGGCGGTGGAGTGGGGGAGCAGCCGCGCCGGGTCCTGCGGCCGGATGAGCTCGACCTCGACGTCCTCCGCGAAGCGGTAGGGGCGGTGGGCCAGTACCCCGGCAAGGTGTCGTCGTACACGTGACATTTCAGCGCGCACTGTCACCGTGCGCGTCGGATCCCCGAAGAGTTCCGCGGCGAGCTCGGCCGCCGAGCGGCCGCCCGGGGTCTCCGCCAGCAGGAACAGCAGCTCCGCGTGGCGCGGGCTCAGCTCCTGCGACCAGCTGCCCGCCGCCCCGTACACCGTCGCCGACCAGGCGCGCGGGCGGCTCAGGTCCAGCACCACCCGGCTCACGGGCGCGGCGGCGCCGGACGATTCCGCGACGCGCAGGAGCCAGCCGCCGGGCAGGGGCTCCACCACGCAGTCGCCCAGCTGCGGGATCCACAGCCGCCCGGGACCGAGCGTCTTCGGCAGCGGGACGCGCTCGGCGGGTGCCAGCCCCGTCACCGCGGCCGTCCAGCCCTGCGGGTCCACCGCCAGCGCTCTCGCCCGTCCCGGCAGCCGGGCCAGCAGCGGGGCCGCCACCGTCCGCAGCCGCTCCAGGGACTCCAGGTGGCGGATCCGCAGCTCCCGTTCCGCGAGGCGGGCCACGGAGCTGACCCACGCCAGGGTCGCCGGGTGCATGGTGGCCAACGGCCCGCTGACGTCGACCACGCCCAGCAACTGCCCGTCCCGGGGATCGCGTACGGGGGCTCCCGCACAGGTCCAGTCGTGGTGGCTGGAGACGAAGTGCTCCGCCGAGAACACCTGGACGGGTCGCCGGGCCACCAGGGCGGTGCCGACCCCGTTCGTGCCCACCACGGCCTCGGCCCAGTCGGCGCCCACCGCGAAACCCAGCCGGTCCGCCTTGCGCAGGATCGAGGTGTGCCCCTCCCGCCACAGCAGCCGCCCGTCCGCGTCGGCGACGACCATGATGTGCAGGGCCTCGTCCAGCGAGGGCAGCAGCCCCTCCCGCAGCACCGGCAGCAGCTCCCGCAGCGGCGAGACCTGCCGCCGCTCCTCGGTCTCGGCGGCGGACAGCATCCGCGAGCGGGCGTCCCGGTCGGGGTGGACCCCGCCGGCCATCATCCGGCGCCAGGACTCGGCGATCTCCGGGCGCGGCGCCGCCGGAGGGCGCTGCCCTGCCAGCGCGGCCGCCCGTACGCCCTTCAGCAGGCGCGCGGCCTCCCGCGCGTCCATGGCCGAGATGCGCGCCACATCGACGGCGCCGCCTGCGGTGTAGGCCACCGGAACCTCCCCGTGCTGATCAGGACGTACTGCGCTAGCCGCCCGCGATCGCGCACGTCCCCTTCCCCGGGCACGTGCGGCGGGCACCTTCGAACCTGAAGGGTTGCAACGGTACGCAACTCTCGCCAATCGCCGGTCACCCGACCGAAACTATCGGCACGCCGCCGAGCGGCGTGACAGCTCCTCCTCGGGGCTTCTCGGATCAGGGGTGGTGCCGAGTCGGCGCGGCGCCGCCCCCGATCTGGTTTCGACGGGCCCGGATCACGGTGCTGAGCGGTTTGGGGACCGCTGTCAGTCCGCGATCCGCGCCCGTGTCACGATCCCCGCCAGGTCCAGGCTGTGCGGAAGCGTGCCGAAGGCCGCGCCCCAGTCGCCGCCGAGCCTTGATGCGCAGAACGCGTCCGCCACCTCGGGCGGGGCCCACCGCACCAGCAGCGACCCCTGGAGCACCACTGCCATGCGCTCCACCACCCGGCGGGCCCGGGCCTCGATCCCGTCGAGATCGGCCAGCTCCGTCAGCAGGTTCTTGATGGCGGCGTCCAGCCGGTGGTCGGCGCCCCGGGCGAGCCCCACCTCCTGGAGGAACGCGTTCAGCGCCTGCGGCTCGCGCTGGAGCGCCCGCAGTACGTCCAGAGCCTGCACGTTGCCCGAACCTTCCCAGATGGAGTTGAGCGGGGACTCGCGCAGCAGGCGCGGCAGCCCGGACTCCTCGACGTAGCCGTTGCCGCCCAGACACTCCAGGGCCTCGGCCACCATCGGCGTACACCGCTTGGTCACCCAGTACTTCGCGGCGGGCACCGCGAGGCGCAGGAAGGCCTTCTCCTGGTCCGTACCCGCGTCGTAGGCGGCTGCGAGGCGCAGGGTGAGCACCGTCGCCGCCTCCGACTCCAGGGCGAGATCGGCGAGCACGTTGCGCATCAGCGGCTGGTCGATGAGCGGCGCTCCGAAAGCGGAGCGGTGCTCCGCGTGGTGCACGGCCTGCGTCAGGGCCTGGCGCATCAGCGAGGCCGAGCCGATGACACAGTCCAGCCGGGTCGCCGCGACCATCTCGATGATGGTCCGCACCCCCCGCCCCTCCTCGCCCACCCGGCGCGCCCACGTCCCGTCGAACTCGACCTCGCTCGACGCGTTCGACCGGTTCCCCAGCTTGTCCTTCAGCCGCTGGATCGCGAACACGTTGCGCGTCCCGTCCGGCAGCACCCGCGGCACCAGGAAGCAGGTCAACCCGCCCGGTGCCTGCGCCAGCACCAGGAACCCGTCGCACATCGGCGCCGAGCAGAACCACTTGTGCCCGGTCAGCAGGTACTCGCCGGAGGCGTCCAGAGGAACCGCCGACGTCGTGTTCGCCCGTACGTCGCTGCCCCCCTGCTTCTCCGTCATCCCCATCCCGAACAGCACCCCGGCCTTCTCCGCGGCCGGCCGCAGCCCCTCCTCGTAGACGTGCGAGGTCAGCCGCGGCTCCCACTCGGCGGCCAGCTCCGGATCCGTGCGCAGCGCGGGCACCGCCGCGTGCGTCATCGACACCGGACAGCCGTGCCCCGACTCGGCCTGCGACCACACGAAGAACCCGGCGGCGCGGCGCAGATGCCCGGCCGGCCGCCCCCAGGCGTCGGTCAGCCCGGAGGTCACGGCCTTCCCGAGGAGCCGGTGCCAGGCCGGGTGGAACTCCACCTCGTCGATCCGGTTCCCGTACCGGTCGTGCGTCCGCAGCCTGGGCGGATTCTCGTTCGCCTGCGTACCCCATTCCTGCGCCTGGGCCGAGCCCGCCGAGCGCCCGATGCGGGTGAGCTCCTCCCGTACCTCACCGAGGAGTTCGGGATCAGCCGAGCCCAGATGCCGTTCGACCCCCTCGGTGAGGGCGCGGTCGCCGCCGTAGACGTCGTAGCCCACGAGGGGCGGGGGCTGGTTGTTGACTGTGTGGGTGGTGGCTGCCATGCGGATACCGTAAGGACGTGCAGCCAGCAAAAGAAACACCCGAGCGGATCCCAGGACGGCTTCACCGGGCCCGCTCCATCTACCGCAACGTCTCGAAGCGCAAGATGGGCTGGCTGCTGCTGAAGGACACCGTCAATTCGTGCATCGAGTACCGCATCCTCGGGCTCGCGGCCGAGGCGGCCTTCTTCACGCTACTCTCCCTGCCCCCGCTCTTCCTCGGCCTGCTCGGCCTCCTCGGCTACGTCGACGGCTGGACGGACACCCGGACGGTCGAGAGCATCGAGGAGAACATCCTGGGCGCGGCCGGCACCATCCTCTCCGACCGGGGCGTCAACGAGATCGCCAGACCCCTGCTGGACGACGTCACCGGGCGCG
Source organism: Streptomyces sp. NPDC003042 (assembly GCF_053591315.1). Classification (NCBI taxonomy): domain Bacteria; kingdom Bacillati; phylum Actinomycetota; class Actinomycetes; order Kitasatosporales; family Streptomycetaceae; genus Streptomyces; species Streptomyces sp. NPDC003042. The sequence continues at coordinate 45,685 of NZ_JBSFTP010000015.1, read as the reverse complement.
GCCGCCCCGACCTGATCTCGCTCGGTTTCGCCTTCGCCCTGTGGTCGGGGTCGCGGGCGGTCAACGTCTTCATCGACACCATCACCGTGATGTACGGGCTCGACGGGCACCGGGGGATCGTCAAGACCCGGCTGCTGGCGTTCCTGCTCTACATCATCGCGCTGCTGATCGGCGCGATCGTGCTGCCGCTGATGGTCGTCGGCCCGGACGCTGTGGTGCGGCTGGTGCCCTGGGGCACGGAGGTGATCGCCGTCCTGTACTGGCCGACCGTCACCCTGCTCTCCATCGCCTTCCTGACGACCCTCTACCACGTGTCCGTCCCCGTGCGGTCGCCGTGGATCGAGGACGTGCCGGGGGCGCTCGTGGCCCTGGGCATGTGGGTGGTGGGCTCGTTCCTGCTGCGGATCTACCTGACCAACACCGTGGAGGGGCCGACCATCTACGGGTCGCTCGCCGCGCCGGTGGCGGTGCTGCTGTGGATCGGCATCTCGGCCTTCGCCGTCCTCGTGGGCGCGGCAGTCAACGCGGCGATCGATCGCGTCTGGCCGTCCGTGGCCACGGCCGCGGCGCGCGAGGCGAACGAGCGGGCCCGCGAGGCGGAGGCCGCCCAACTGGTCGCACGGGCCGCCGCCTGGCGGGCCATGGCCGAGGGGGAGTCCGAGGACGACGAGGACGCGGGGATCCCCTCGGAGTTCCCCGAACGCTGGTCGAAGTTCCTCCCGCCCGAGGACTACTCCTCGCGGCTGCGCAAGCACCAGCCCTAGCGCGCCCCGGCCCGCGACGCGGAAAAGAACTGGCGTGGCCGTAAAGGAGCTTGTTACGGTGGATCAGTTCCCGCCGACCGGTGCGGAACCTTCAGCATGTGCATGATCCGGAGGTGAGTTCGTTGATGACTGTCACCGCGCAGGGCGTTGCCCGCACTCAGATGACCATCAATCTCACCTCCGTGGTCTCCGGCTGACCTCTCACCTCTTCGCGCGCCGCCGAGCGACGCGTACTGCCGGGGCCACCCTGTGAAGGGCTCCCCTTGTCTCTCTCTTCTCTCACCTCTCTCACCACCTTCGGCTGGGACGACGCGTGGGCGGCCGAGTTCGCTCCGTACGCCGCGCAGGGACTCCTCCCCGGCCGGGTCGTACGGGTGGACCGCGGCCAGTGCGATGTCATGACCGCGGTCGGCCTCGTCCGCGCCGACACGGCCTTCGTCACCCCGCACGACCCGCTCCGGGTCATCTGCACCGGTGACTGGGCCGCCGTCGAGGCGGCCGGAAACCCGCGGTACGTCAAGGCGTACCTGCCGCGCCGGACCGCCTTCGTACGGTCCACCTCCTCGCAGCGCTCCGAGGGACAGATCCTCGCCGCGAACGTCGACCACGCGATCATCGCCGTCTCGCTCGCCGTGGAGCCGGACCTCGGCCGCATCGAGCGCTTCCTCGCCCTGGCCTGGGAGTCCGGCGCGCAGCCGCTGGTCGTCCTGACGAAGGCGGACCTGGTCCCGGACCCCGTCGCCCTCGGCTACCTCGTCCAGGACGTGGAGACCGCCGCCCCGGGCGTCCAGGTCCTGACCGTCTCCTCCCTCACGGGCGAGGGCACGGACGTGCTCGGCGCGATCGTCGCCGACGGTACGAGCGTGCTCCTGGGCGTCTCCGGCGCGGGCAAGTCCACCCTGGCGAACGCGCTGCTCGGCACGGACGTCATGGAGGTCCAGGAGATCCGCGACGTGGACGGCAAGGGCCGCCACACCACGACCACCCGCAACCTGCTGGCCCTGCCGGGCGGTGGCGTCCTGATCGACACCCCCGGGCTGCGCGGCGTCGGACTCTTCGACGCGCAGGCGGGCGTCGGGCAGGTCTTCGCGGAAATCGAGGAGTACGCCGCCCGGTGCCGCTTCCACGACTGCGCGCACGAGGCGGAGCCGGGCTGCGCGGTGCTGGAGGCGATGGAGTCCGGCGCGCTGGCGGAGCGGCGCCTGGAGAGCTACCGCAAGCTGCTGCGCGAGAACCAGCGGATCGTGGCGAAGACCGACGCGCGGCTGCGCTCCGAGCTCCGCCGGGACTGGCGCCTGAAGTCCGCCCAGGGGCGCGCCAACTACGCGGCGAAGCGCACCGGCCGGGCCTGACCCCGGCGGGCGCCAAGCGGGGCCGGGGCGGGGTGGCCGGGGCGGGACGGGGCTGACTGCGCTCCGCCCCGCCCGTCACCCGTCCAGCCCCCACGCGTGAACGCGGTCGGGGTGGACGGCGGATCACCTCCGGGGCGATGGGGGGCCGTGCGGGCCCGCCTCCCGGCCGGCTCGGCCTCGCGGGCACCACGGCCGCCCGCGTCAGTCCCCGGGCAGGCAGACTCGCGCTCACCGTGGGTAACGTGGGGGAGGTAGTGAGTTACTGACTTCTGCGAGCGAAAGCGGTGGAAGCATGGCGGTAGTGCCGAGTACCGGCAACGATGCTGTGGAACCTCTCGTTTCGCCGGTCAATTCACACAACGAGTGGGACCCGCTGGAGGAGATCATCGTCGGGCGTCTCGACGGCGCGACGATCCCCTCCGACCATCCGGTCGTGGCCTGCAACATCCCGCCGTGGGCGGCGCGATTGCAGGGGCTTGCCGCCGGCTTCAAATATCCGCGCATGCTGATCGAGCGGGCGCAGCAGGAACTCGATCAGTTCATCACTCTCCTGGAGTCCCTCGACATCACGGTCAGGCGCCCGGACGCGGTCGACCACAAGCAGCGCTTCACCACCCCGGACTGGTCGTCGCGCGGTTTTTGCAACACCTGTCCGCGCGACAGCATGCTCGTGATCGGCGACGAGATCATCGAGACCCCGATGGCGTGGCCGTGCCGTTATTTCGAGACCCACTCCTACCGCGCGCTCCTCAAGGACTACTTCCGGCGCGGCGCGCGCTGGACGGCGGCACCGAAGCCGCAGCTCACTGACGCGCTGTTCGAGGCGGACTTCCGTATCCCCGGGGCGAGCGAGCCCATGCGCTACATCCTCACCGAGTTCGAGCCGGTGTTCGACGCGGCGGATTTCGTGCGCGCGGGACGCGACTTGTTCGTCACACGGAGCAATGTCACCAATCACATGGGCATCGACTGGTTGCGCCGCCATCTCGGAACCGGCTATCGGATCCACGAGATCGCGAGCCGCTGCCGCACGCCGATGCACATCGACACGACGTTCCTCGTGCTCGGGCCCGGAAAAGTGCTGGTCAATCCCGAATACGTCGACATCGACCACCTGCCCGACGCCCTCAGCTCGTGGGACATCCTGATCGCCCCCGAGCCCGACCCGATCGACGAGCGCCTGCTCAAGATCACCTCGATGTGCGGCAAGTGGCTCAGCTTGAACGTCCTCATGATCGACGAAAAACGAGTGATCGCGGAGCGGCACCACACCGGCATGCTGCGCGCGCTCGAACAATGGGGCTTCGAGCCGATCCCGTGCGACCTGCTGCACTACGCGCCGTTCGGCGGATCGTTCCACTGCGCGACGCTCGACATCCGGCGTCGCGGCACGCTCGAATCGTATGTCGACTGACCGGTCCGCGGCGTGGGGCTGATCCGCCGGACACCCCCCGGTCCGTCAGGCCCCCGCCAGGAGCACGCCAAGCCAGGCTCCGGTCACGAGGAGGCACGCGAACAGCTCCACCAGCACGCTCGTCCCCACCGCCCGCATCACCGTGCGGACCGAGGCGCTCGCCTCGCCGTGCGTGCCCAGCCGGCGGCGTTCGCACAGGTAGATGCCGCCGACGAAGCCCGGGACCGCACCCAGCACCGGTACCAGCACGAAGCCCAGTACCGCTCCCGCGCCCGCGTACACCGCTGTTCTGGCGCTGACCCCCACCACGCCCCGCAGCCGCCGCGGTGGCAGCAGCCACTTCACCACCTGCACCACCAGCAACAGCGCTGTCGCCGCCACGAGCAGCGCCCAGGCCTCCGAGGACCGCTCCCGCAGCGCCCACCACAGCAGCCCGGCCCAGACCAGCCAGGTCCCCGGAACACCGGGGACCAGCACCCCGAGCACCCCGAACAGCAGGACCAGCCCCACAAGGAACAGCTGAGGCAGGTCCATCTGCCCAGCCTGACGGACCAGGGGCTATCGGGCCACCCAGCCCCGTTCGTACGCGTGCCAGCCGAGCTGGAGGCGGGTCGTCACCCCGGACAGCTCCATCAGCCCCTTCACCCGGCGCTGCACCGTCCGCAGCCCCAGCTCCAGGTGCTTCGCCACGCTCGCGTCCGTCATCCCCGCCAGCAGGAGCGAGAGGATCTCCAGGTCCGTGGTGTCCGGACCGCCGTCCCCCTCCTCCGCGCAGCCCGTCGCGCCCAGCCGCAGCGGCACCGACTCCCGCCACACCGCCTCGAACAGGCCACGCAGCGACTCCAGCAGCCCCGACGCGTGCACCACCAGCGCCGCCGGCTCCGCCCCGCGCGCCGTCAGCGGGACCATCGCCAGCGTGCCGTCCGCGATCATCAGCTTCGTCGGCACCTCGCCCGTCGCCCGGATCCGCTCCCCGCGCGCCAGCGCCGTCGACGCCTCCCGGATCCCGTTCGGCAGGGCTAGCACGTCCCGCTCGATCACCACCCGGTACGCGACACCGCGCACGGCCGCCCGTTCCTCGGCCTCGTTCTCCGTCCCCGCCACCACCTGCGGCCTGCCGGTCACCAGCGCGCACACCTCCTCCACCGCGCCCAGCTGGAGCTGGTGGAAGCGGTGCGCCACCGCCCTCGCGCCCGTCACCACCTCCACCAGATCGTGCACCGCCGGTTCGGACGCCTCCGCCCGGTACTCCTGCGCCAGCAGCGCCGCCGCCAGCTCCGCCTGCTCCAGCTCGTGCCGCTGCTGGGTGAGAAGGGCGCCCAGCGCCACGCCGGGCGGCGCGGCCACCCACCGGCCCGGCCGCGCCGAGGACTGAGCCGCCAGCCCGTGCCGCTCCAGGTGCCGCAGTGCCCGCTCGGTCTGGGGCACCGGCAGCGTCAAGCGGTGCGCCAGGTCGGGCACCTCCGCCGCTCCCAGCGCCACCAGCGCGCGATACGCCGACTCCTGACCTTCGTCCAGGCCTATCGCACCCAGCAACCCGACCACCCGCCCTCTCAGTACAGCGCCTGGCGGGAAGCGGCCACGGCGCAAACCCGCCGCGGACATCATCGCCGCACCTCCCGCCTCTCTGCCAAGCTGACGCCACCGCCGCCTGGGCCGCGGGCCTCGACGGCGCCGCCGCCGAGGTGGCCGTCCTCGACACCGGTACCGACCTCGACCACCCGGACCTCAAGGGACGCGTCCCCTCCTCCGAGAACTTCACCGACTCCGCCACCGACGCCGACCGCCAGGGCCACCGCACTCACACCATCTCCACCGTGGGCGGCTCCGGCGCACGGGATCGGCTGGGCGTCACCGGCCACGCGGGCCACACACCCGGCGCGCTGAAGTCGGCCGGTCGAACTGGCCGACGCGAACGGCGCCACGGTCACCCGGACGATCACCCGGGCGTACGACGTCCGCTGATCAGTTCGGGTTGCGGGGGGAGGGTCCACCGGGCGGCGGCCCGGTGGACCCTTTTCCCGCATTCGGCGTTTTCCGCCCGTGCCGGAGGCCGAGAATGAGGGCATGAGTCAGCAGGGCGCGCAGGACTGGTGGCAGAAGCTCTACGAGGACCCGGACGCGGGGTCGGATCCTGATCCGGCGGACACGCTGGACCAGCGCTTTCGCACGGCGGCGGGGGTGGTGACCGAGCCGGACACGCCCGCGGCGGAGCCGGCGGCGGAGCCGCTCCTCCCGGGGCCCCGCCGCGCCGCCGAACCGTCGCCGCCCCCTGTGCCGCCGGTGCCTCGGGATCCCCGGCTGGCGGGGGAGACGGGCTACGCGCAGGGACGGGTGACGGTCCCGGCCGAGCCGGTCGTCGAACCCCGGCCGGACACGCGGCCAGGGCCGCCCGATCCGGCCGCCGGATCCGAACCGCCCACCTGGCGCCCGGCATCACCGCCCGGCCCCGCCCCCGCCCCCGCCCCTGTCCCCGCATCCCCCGCCGAACCGCAGTCGCAGTCGCAGCCGCAGCCGCCCGCCCCTCCCGACCGCCCCGCGGTCCGGCACCTCGGCGACCGCGCCCCCACCTACGCCGCCGAGCCGGGAGCGCTCCCCGCCGCGGACCCCGCGGCACTCGACGCCCTGACTCCCGACACCGTCCTGGAGGGGGCCCGCTACGGCAGCTACACCTTGCGCGCCGCCTCCCTGCGCGGGGACTCCGCCCGCTACCGGGGCGAAGCCCGCCGGGACTTCCTGCTCACCGCCCGCTTCGGCAGCGGCGAGGACGCCCTGGTCCTGGTGGTCCTGGCCGGCGGGGACCGGGCCGCCCCCGGGGCACGGGAGGCCGCCGCCGAGCTGTGCCACTCCGTCGCGGCGGCCGTCGGGCGCAGCCGGGAGCGGCTGGCCGACGACATCCTGGCCGGCCGGCGCGAGGCCCTACGCTCGGGGCTCCAGCGGCTCACCGACCGCGGCTACGGGAAGCTGCGGGCCCGCGCCGCCGAACTGGGCCTCGCGGAGGAGTCGTACACGGCCGGGTTGCGCGGGCTGCTGCTGCCCCTGGACCCCCACTGTCCCCACCGGGTGTGCTTCGGCGCGGGTGCGGGCGGGGTGTTCCGGCTCCGCTCGGGCCGGTGGCAGGACCTGGAACCGGCCGAGCCCGCCGCTGCCCCGGCAGAGGGAGGCGGCTTCAGGTTCCGCGCGTCCGTGGCCCGCGCGGGCGACACCCTGCTGCTGTGTTCCGGCGGCCTCGCGGACCCGATGCGCGAGGAGGGGCTGCTCCCGGCGGAGCTCGCCGCCCGCTGGTCGGCGGGTGACCCGCCCGGCCTGGCGGCCTTCCTCGCGGACACCCAGCTCCGCCTCAAGGGGTACGCGGACGACCGTACGGCCGCCGCGGTCTGGGAGGCGTAAGGGCAACGCCACGACGACGCAACGACGATGCAACGGTGACGGTACGGCGCACAGTTCACCGGCTGGGGCCGTCAAGTGGTGGCGGTGCCGGGCGTCGGCGGTTCTCGATGCCGGGGGGAGATTCCCTCCCCTCGGTGCAGTACGGCCCACCCGTCGAAGTGCACCTCTTCACCGACCGGCCCCGTGCCACGGTCGTGCGAGCCGTAGCGGTTTCCGGCCTGCCTTCATGCGGTACGGCGAACCTCCGCGACGAGGCGCCGACCACGGCAGACGAGGTGAACGCGCCTCCCGCCCTGGTGAATCCGCCGAAGCCCGGCACCGGAAGGGTGACCGGTTTCGTACGGTCCGACAGCGCGGTCGTGCCGGACGGCGGGGTGGACCCGGTGGTCCGGTTGGCTCGATCCGGCCTTCCCGATCGGCGCCGTCGACAAGGCCGCAGGAGTGCGGATTGCCCCGGGGGGCATGCATCCGTAGACCAGTTCGAGCAGAAGGAACGCGGGGAGGTACATCGCCGTGCGGGTGGGGGCGAAGTCCGGGAAGTTGTGGAAGAGAGGGCGGCCCGTGCCGCGTGAACCGTCCGTCGGGGGCGGGCAGAGCGCCGTGGGTGCGCTGGAGATCCGGCGGAGCGTGCGCCGGGCCGACCTGAAGGCGGTGGGCGAGATCCGGCGCGCCGTACGGGAGTTGCTGCGCCACCGGTGTCGCGCCGAGACCGCCGACATCGCGGAACTGCTGATCACCGAACTCGTCACCAACGCCCTCGTACACACCGAACAGGGCGCCGAAGTGTCCGCGAGCCTCGCCGCCACCCGATTACGGGTCGAGGTCCGCGACTACACCGCTCGCCGCCCCCGGCCGTACGTACCGTCCGCCGACAACGGTACGCACGGACGGGGGCTGGGCCTGGTGCAGGCCCTCGCGGACGCCTGGGGCGTGGACGCCCTGGCGCTGGGGACGGGCAAGGTGGTCTGGTTCGAACTGGACTCGGGAGGACCGGCCTGAGCGCGTGACGGCGCGGCCGCGGGGCGGTGAACGCCTCGCGGCCGCGGGAGTCGCGGGTCCGGCTCAGCCGAACTGCTGTTCCAGGTCCTTCAGTTTGCGCTCCAGTGAGTCGAGCCGGGGGATGGTCTGCGTGTCGTCCTCGGCGGTGAGATCCACCGTCCGGGGGCCGGACAGGTCAATCGATTCCGTTCCGTTCACGGCCTGCAGGGAGGGCCGGCGGCGCAGGGGCAGCTGTCCCGTTTCCGATATGGCCGGCTCCGCGCCGACCGGCGCGGAGCCCTGCCCCGGGGGCAGCCCCGGCATGTCGACCTGGCGGGCACGGGCTCGCCCGAACGCCCGGTTCTGCCGGCCCAGTGCTCTGATGTGCGCACGGTCCAGGCGGTGTTGCTCCCGCCGGCGGTGCCGGTCCTGCTCCTTCTCCTTCTTGTCCTCGCGCACCTCGTCCACGGCCTCGTCGAGGGTGCGCACCCCCTCCAGCAGCATGAGCGACCACGCGCCGAAGGTCTCCCGGGGCGCCCGCAGCCAGCGGACCATCCGGATCTGCGGCAACGGCCGCGGAATCAGGCCCTGTTCGCGCAGCGCCGCCCTGCGGGTCTGCTTGAGCGCGCGGTCGAAGAGCACGGCCGCCGAGAGCGACATCCCGGCGAAGAACTGCGGAGCGCCGTCGTGGCCGAGGCCGCGCGGCGCGTGCACCCAGTTGAACCAGGCCGCCGCGCCCGCGAACAGCCAGACCAGCATGCGCGAGCCGAGGGCGGCGTCACCGTGGCTGGCCTCGCGTACGGCCAGCACCGAGCAGAACATCGCCGCGCCGTCGAGGCCGAAGGGGACCAGGTACTCCCAGCCCCCGGAGAGGTTCAGGTTCTGCCGGCCGAAGCCGACCAGTCCGTGGAAGGAGAGCGCCGCGGCCACCGCCGCGCAGCAGAAGAGCAACACGTACGAGGCGGTCCCGTAGACGGCTTCCTTGCGCCGCCGCCGCTCCTCGCTGCGCTCCCAGCTGTCCTCGGCCGCGGCCTTCTCGCCCTCCCGCTTGCCCCGGGCCAGTACCGCCACTGCCGCAAGAACGCCCAGGATCAACAGGCTGCCGGGCAGCAGCCAGTCCAGCGATATGTCGGTCAGTCTCATGCGGTGTCCCTTGCCTCGCGTATGCGGCTTTCCGGGCGCCATAGTGGCGCAGCCGGTCCGCCCGCCACGCGGGTTTCGGGGCAAGTGGACGCCAACGGGGGGCGAGGCCCGTCGGATAGGGTGTTGTGGTTCGAACTACCGCACGGACGGCCCGAGTCGTGTACGAATTTGCTTCACTCCTGCGGGTGGCTTCAGTCGGCGGTGGCCGCCGCCGTGAGGCGGGCGACGCGGTCCGCGTCGCAGGTGCGCGGGCAGGTCGCGCAGGTGTCCTCGGGGCGGATCGTGTAGAAGAAGCAGCAGCCGGCCCGGTCGCGGGTCGTCAGCTCCTCGCCGCGGGGGCCGGAGAGCGTACGGAAACCCGCGCCGCCGGTGTACGGGGCGATCGAACCCGGCAGCAGCAGCTCCAGCTCGCGCGTCGCCCGCTGCTCCTCGCCCAGCAGGCTCCCGATGTACCAGAGCCCCTCGACGACGTCGTCGGTGACCATCGCCCACAGGGCGCGGCGGCCGCGCCGCATCCGCGGGCCGAAACCTTCCAGCAGCGGTCCGAGGTGCTGGGACACCGCTGCCCGCACCTCCTCGCGCAACGCCTCCTCGTCGGGCACGACCCGCGCCCCGGGCAGGGCCGCCGCCGGATCGTCCGGCAGGCACGCGAAGCTCCCTACCCGCACGGACATCCGTCCCCGCGTCCGGTGGAAGGCCACCTCTTCCGGGGACAGCCGGGGTACGCGGCGGTCCAGGAACCACGGGACGGTGATCAGCAGACAGGCCGGCCACGTGTACCGGTGCAGGCCGAATCCGGCCACCACGTCGGGCCGCGCCTGCTGCCCGTAGTCGCGCAGCACCTGGGCGTGATCCCAGGCGAGGTAGGCGTCCAGCGCCTCCCCACCCGCCGCGAGCTCGTCCGCGCCGACCCATCCCACACCGCGAGGGAGGGGTTCGTGCGCGTCGCGCTCACCGACCCGAAGGCCGGGATGGGCCGCCGTCAGCCGCGCGTACGCGTCCGCCACCGGAGAGCCGGCCGGTGCGGATGCGGGCGGGAGCGGGACGTCAACAGCCGTGCCGGTCATGACGGACCACCGAATCAAGCGATCGTGGGCGAAGGTTAGCCTTACCTTACCCGATCTTCCGGGATCTGTATCCTCACGCCCCGCGCGGCTTCACCTATTCTCGGAACCGGTCGAGACCTGGAGGAGGACCGAGTGCACGAAGCGGCCCACACCCGGGGAGCCGGGGAAGCGCGGGAAGCGGCGAAGCCCACGATTCCGGCACAGAAGGTACTGCGCCACTCCGTGCGCGGGCAGATCCTCGAAGCGCTGCGCGCGGCCCTCGTGGACGGCGAGCTGGTACCGGGGGAGATCTACTCCGGCCCCGCGCTCGGCGAGCGCTTCGGCGTCTCCGCGACGCCCGTGCGCGAGGCGATGCAGCAGCTGGCGCTGGAGGGGGCGGTGGAATGCCTGCCCAACCGGGGCTTCCGGGTACTGAGCCGTACCCCGCGGGCGCTGGCGGAACTGGCGGAGGTACGGGCCCTGCTCGAAGTGCCGGTGATGCTCCGGCTGGCCGGGGCCGTACCGGCCGCGACGTGGGAATCCCTGCGCCCGGCCGCCCTCGCCACGGCGGAGGCGGCCGCGGCCGGTGACCTGCCGGGGTACGCGGAGGCGGACCGGGCCTTCCACCGCGCGGTGCTGTCCCTGGCGGACAACGGCCAGCTGGTGCGGATCGCGGAGGAACTCCACCGTCGGGCCCAGTGGCCGCTGCCGGGTGCCCCCCGAGTCCGCCGGGCTGATCTCGTCGCCGACGCGGCGGAGCACTCGGCGCTGCTGGATGCCCTCATCGAACGGGATCTCCCGGTGGTGGAGTCACTCGTACGAGAGCACTTCGCGGGCTCCGCGCTCTGACCTCCGGGTCTCGGTGGTGCCGGGCGTGCGGTGCCGTTCCCGGGGGCTCCGCCCCGGACCCCGCGCCTCAAACCCCCCCCTGGACTCCGTCCGGGGACACCCCCTGGCGGGGCTGGGTTGGCCGGCGGGGCCGGGTTGGCCGGCGGTGATCCGGTGGAGCCCCGCGGGGTCAGGTGGCCGGGGCGGGTTGGAGTTGGTCCGCCAGCCAGGTGGGGATGCCGCCCAGGAGGTGGAAGAGGCGGCGGGCCTCCGCGCGTAGACGGGCGGCCTCGGGCTCCGGTTCGGCCTCGGCCAGGGCCGCCAGGGCGGGGGCCGTGCCGACCAGGAAGCCCAGTTCCTCGCGGATCCGCAAGGATTCCGCGAAGCCCTTGCGGGCCTCGGCCACCTCGCCGTCGCGCAGCGACAGCGCGGCCAGGTGCCGCCACGTGAACGACAGCAGCAGGGTGTCCCCGTGGGCCTCCGCCCCCGCGTGGGCGCGGCGGTACGCGGGGAGGGCCGCCTGCGGGGCGTCCGACAGGTGTTCGGCGACCAGCCCCCGGCGGAAGTCCAGCAGCGGGCGGGTCCGCGACCCCAGCGACAGCAGCGCCGCCGCCCGGGCCAGCGCCGAGCGGGCCTCGTCCGCCCGGTCGCGTACGCCCAGCACGGTGGCGGCGTAAGCCAGTTGGCCGCGCTCGCACGCGGCCGCGCCCCGCTCGTCGTCGTCCCGGGCCACCGCCTCGGAGACCCGGAGCGCGTCCTCCGCCTCGGCCCACCCCTGGCCGGTGAACAGACACCGTTCCACCAGCAGCGCGGTGCGCTGCACCGCGGCCCCGGCGTTCTGTGCGTGCGGCGTCAGCAGGGCCGCCGCGTCGGTCCAACAGCCGCGCGAGCGCAGCCGCCATATCGCCCGCTGGAGGGGGTCGTCGCCCCCCGTTGATCCCGCACCGGACATGGCGGTTTCCGCCACATTGCCCTCCCCGAAGCAACCAAGCAGCACGTCGTTGAGCCCTGGGGCGAAATGAGAGCACGGATCTGCCGCATCGGCCAAGGGGTCGGGTGAACTCTTTCACAAAGTCCGGACGACGCGTCAGCGGGGGCGCGCCCTTTCCTCGGCCCGCCCTCAGCTCATCCGCAGCGCCAGGAAGAAGTCGAGCTTGTCCTCCAGCCGGGACAGGTCCCGCGCCGTCAACTGCTCGATTCGCCCGACCCGGTAGCGCAGCGTGTTGACGTGCAGGTGCAGCCGCGTCGCGCACCGGGTCCACGAACCGTCGCAGTCCAAGAACGCCTCCAGCGTCGGAATGAGTTCCGCCCGGTGGCGCCGGTCGTAGTCCCGCAGCGGGTCCAGCAACCGGGCCGTGAAGGCGCGGCGGACGTCGTCCGGCACGAAGGGCAGCAGCAGCACGTGCGAGGCGAGCTCGTGGTGGCCCGCCGCGCAGACCCGGCCCGGCCGGGCCGCCGCGACCCGGCGGGCGTGCCGGGCCTCCTCCAGCGCCCCGCGCAGCCCCTCGGCGGAGTGCACGGCCGCGCTGACGCCGAGGGTGATCCGCCCGTCGTCGGCCAGACCGGCCGCCAGGGGGTCCCGTACGGCCGCGAGCAGCTCGTCGGCGTGCAGCGCGGATTCGGGGCCCTTGTCCTCCCCGGCCTCCCCCGAGAGGGCGGGCAGCGGGACGAGGGCGATGGCCTCGTCACCCGCATGGGCCACCGCGATCCGGTCGGACGGCTCGGGCCCCGCCATCGACGGGTCGACGAGGATCTCCTCCAGCAGCGACTGGGCCACCGGGCCGCCGGGGATGTCCCCGCCTTCCCAGTCCACCCGCGCCACCACGACCTGCCAGTGCGGGGCGCCGCCCACCCCCGGCAGCAGCACCGGGGCCGCCACCCGCAGGCGGGCCGCGATCTCGGCGGGCGCGGCGCCCGTCTGGACCAGCTCCAGCACCTCCTGGGCCAGCCTGCGGCGCACCGTACGGGCCGCGTCGCGGCGGTCGCGCTCGACCGCGATCAGCTGGGTGACGCCCTGGAGCAGGTCCAGCCGCTCGGCGGGCCAGTCACCGGCGTCCGCCTCGACGGCCAGCAGCCAGTCCGACAGCACGCTCTCGCGCACGTCACGCGCGGCCGGTCCGGCGGCGCCGCGGCCGTGTCCCCTGATCGGGAAGAGGGAGTACGTCATACCCTGGATGGACATCCGGTGCGGCCCCCTGCGACCCGTCCGGACCGCCGCGAGGTGTTCGGCGGCCAGCGCCGAGCAGATGCCCGGGGCCAGCGGCTCGCCCGCCCCGGCGATCTGCCGGCCGGTGGGTGAGAGCACCCAGGCCCGCAGATCGAGGTCCGTGGTGAGCAGATCCAGGACGACATCGGGGCCGCCGCCCGCCGGACCGGAGGTCATGAGGCGGCGGTGGCGGTCCACGACGGCCGCGAGATCGCCGGCCCGCTCGCCGGAGACCTGCCTCACCACGTACTCCGTGATGGTGGCGAATGCAACGTCTTCGTTCACAGCGAACAGCGGCAGCCGGTTGCGCCGACAGGCTGATACGAGATCGTCCGGGATGTCTCCCAGCTCCGCCTCGCCGGCCGCCAGGCCCGCGACGCCCGCGCTCGCGAGGATTCGTACGAACGGCTCGGAGTCGGCTGAATTTCGCCTCCAGGCCAGTCCAGTGAGGACGAGCTCGCCCCCGGAGAGGTATCGGCTGGGATCGCGCAGGTCGGTCGTCATGACCCCGCGGACCGTCCGGTCGAGTTCGTCCTCGCCGCCCAGCAGCCGCAGCCCCAGCGCCTCGGTTTCCAGCAGTGCGCGCAGCCGCATGATGTCGCCGCCGATCTGTCTCGAATGTTGCCGTTGGAAATCGGGCAGGTCGTTGCATCCTGCCTTTCATACGAATCTACAAGACGAGGGAGGCCGCCAGCCAACTCCTTCATGGTTTCGGTGACTGCACCCGGGGGACGCGCGGCTTGTGTACTGACTCCACACCGCGTTAACAGCACATGAACGACCAGTCGAGGGCCTTTGGGCCTCCTGGCTTGAAGTGAACTACTCGATTAAGTAGAAGAGAGCCGCACATGGACTTCCTTCGCCCCGCCAGCTGGGAGGAGGCGCTCGCCGCTAAGGCCGAGTTCCCCACAGCTGTGCCGATTGCGGGTGGCACCGATGTGATGGTCGAGATCAACTTCGACCACCGTCGGCCGGAGTACCTCCTGGACCTGAACCGCATCGGTCTGCTGCGGGAGTGGGAGGTCGGCGAGGACGTGGTCCGTCTGGGCGCCTCCGTCCCGTACACGCAGATCATGGAGAACCTCCGCACGGAGCTTCCGGGACTCGCGCTCGCCTCGCACACGGTCGCGTCCCCCCAGATCCGTAACCGCGGCGGCGTCGGCGGCAACCTCGGTTGCGCCTCGCCGGCCGGTGACTCCCACCCGGCGCTGCTCGCGGCGGGCGCCGAGGTCGAGGTGGAGTCCGTACGCGGCTCGCGCCTGATCCCGATCGACGAGTTCTACACGGGCGTCAAGCGCAACGCGCTGGCGGCCGACGAGCTCATCAAGACCGTCCACATCAAGAAGGCGGACGGGCCCCAGCAGTACTCCAAGGTCGGTTCGCGCAACGCGATGGTCATCGCCGTGTGCGCCTTCGGCCTGGCCCTGCACCCCGAGACCCGCACGGTCCGCACCGGTATCGGATCGGCCGCGCCGACCCCGATCCGGGCGAAGGCCGCCGAGGAGTTCCTGAACGCCGCGCTCGAAGAGGGCGGCTTCTGGGAGTCCGGCAAGGTCATCACCCCGTCGATCGCCAAGCAGTTCGGTGACCTCGCCTCCGGCGCGGCCAACCCGATCGACGACGTCCGCGGCACGGCGAAGTACCGCCGTCACGCCGTCGGAATCATGGCTCGCCGCCAGCTCGTCTGGACCTGGGAGCAGTACCGCGGCACCGACAACGGCCGCTCGCTTGAAGGGGCTGCGTAAGCATGCGCGTCAATTTCACTGTCAACGGTCGTCAGCAGGAAGCCGACGACGTGTGGGAGGGCGAATCCCTCCTCTACGTCCTGCGTGAGCGCCTGGGCCTGCCGGGCTCGAAGAACGCGTGCGAGCAGGGCGAGTGCGGTTCCTGCACCGTCCGTCTCGACGGCGTGCCGGTCTGTTCCTGTCTGGTGGCCGCCGGCCAGGTCGAGGGTCGCGACGTCGTGACCGTCGAGGGCCTGGCGGAGTTCGCCAAGCAGCGCGACGAGCACGGCCACGGCGGTGCCTGCGGCACCGGCGGCGGCTGCGGCAGCAAGGGCGGCGTCTCCCTGGACGCGGCCAAGCAGTGGCAGGCCAAGCCTGGGGACTCCCAGACCGGCGAGGGCGTGGAGCTCTCCAACATCCAGCAGGCGTTCATCGACGCCGGCGCCGTGCAGTGCGGTTTCTGCACCCCGGGTCTGCTGGTCCAGGCCGACGCGCTGCTGGAAGAGAACTCCTCCCCGTCCGACCAGGACATCCGTGAGGCCCTGTCCGGCAACCTCTGCCGCTGCACGGGCTACGAGAAGATCCTCGACGCGGTCCGCCTCGCGGCCGCCCGTCAGGGAGAGGCGGTCTGACCATGGCGCAGAACACGCGCACCGCTCCGGCGGGTACGCCCACCAACGTCACCCAGAAGCACACCAAGGGCGGCATCGGCGAGTCCACGCTGCGCCCCGACGGCACCCTCAAGGTCACCGGTGAGTTCGCGTACTCCTCGGACATGTGGCACGAGGACATGCTGTGGGGCCAGACGCTGCGCAGCACCGTCGCCCACGCCGAGATCGTCTCCATCGACATCTCCGAGGCGCTCGCGATGCCCGGCGTCTACTCGGTGCTGACGTACGACGACCTGCCGGCCGAGATGAAGAACTACGGCCTGGAGATCCAGGACACCCCGGTTCTCGCCAACGGCCGAGTACGCCACCACGGTGAGCCGGTCGCCCTCGTGGCCGCCGACCACCCGGAGACCGCCCGCCGCGCGGCCGCCAAGATCAAGATCGACTACCGGGAGCTGCCGCTCGTCACGGACGAGGCCTCCGCCCTCGCCGAGGACGCGCCGCTGATCCACGAGGGCCGCGACGACCACCACATCGGTCACGTCCCGCACCCGAACATCGTGCACCGCCAGCCGATCATCCGCGGCAACGTGGAAGAGGCCCGCAAGCGCGCCGACGTCATCGTCGAGGGCGAGTACACCTTCGGCATGCAGGACCAGGCCTTCCTCGGCCCGGAGTCCGGTCTGGCCGTGCCCTCCGAGGACGGCGGTGTCGACCTCTACGTCGCCACCCAGTGGCTGCACTCGGACCTCAAGCAGATCGCCCCCGTCCTCGGTCTCCCCGAGGAGAAGGTGCGCATGACGCTCTCCGGCGTCGGCGGTGCCTTCGGTGGTCGCGAGGACATCTCGATGCAGATCCACGCCTGCCTCCTGGCGCTGGCCACGGGCAAGCCGGTCAAGATCGTCTACAACCGCTTCGAGTCCTTCTTCGGTCACGTGCACCGTCACCCGGCGAAGCTCTACTACGAGCACGGCGCCACCAAGGACGGCAAGCTCACGCACATGAAGTGCAAGATCGTCCTGGACGGCGGTGCCTACGCCTCGGCCTCCCCGGCCGTCGTCGGCAACGCCTCCTCCCTCTCGGTCGGCCCGTACGTCCTCGAGGACGTCGACATCGAGGCGATCGCGCTCTACACGAACAACCCGCCCTGCGGCGCGATGCGCGGCTTCGGCGCCGTCCAGGCCTGCTTCGCGTACGAGGCCCAGATGGACAAGCTCGCGGCGAAGCTGGGCATGGACCCGGTCGAGTTCCGCCAGCTGAACGCCATGGAGATGGGCACGATCATGCCCACCGGCCAGGTCGTGGACTCCCCGGCGCCCGTCGCCGAGCTGCTGCGCCGGGTCAAGGCGCGCCCGCTGCCGCCGGAGCGCCAGTGGGAGACCGCCGGCGAGGGCGCGGACGTGCGCGCACTGCCCGGCGGCCTGTCCAACACCACCCACGGTGAGGGCGTCGTCCGCGGCGTCGGCTACGCGGTCGGCATCAAGAACGTCGGCTTCTCCGAGGGCTTCGACGACTACTCGACCGCCCGCGTGCGGCTCGAGGTCATCAACGGCGAGCCCGTCGCGATGGTCCACACGGCCATGGCGGAGGTCGGCCAGGGCGGTGTCACCGTCCACGCGCAGATCGCCCGTACCGAGCTGGGTGTCACGCAGGTGACCATCCACCCGGCCGACACCCAGGTCGGCTCCGCCGGTTCCACGTCCGCCTCGCGGCAGACGTACATGACCGGTGGCGCGGTGAAGAACACCTGTGAGGCCGTCCGCGAGGCCGTCCTGGAGATCGGGCGCCGCAAGAACGGCTCCTACCACCCGGCGTGGGCGACCGCCGAGCTGCTGCTCGAAGGCGGCAAGGTCGTCACCGACGGCGGCGAGGTCCTCGCGGACCTGGCGGACATCCTGGAGGGCGAGGACGCGATCGACCTCGAGCTCGAGTTCCGTCACCGTCCGACCGTCGCGTTCGACCTGGTCACCGGCCAGGGCGACGGTCACGTCCAGTACACGTTCGCCGCGCACCGCGCGGTGGTCGAGGTGGACACCGAGCTGGGCCTGGTCAAGGTCGTGGAGCTCGCCACCGCTCAGGACGTCGGCAAGGCGCTGAACATGCTCTCCGTGGTCGGCCAGATCCAGGGTGGCACCACCCAGGGCCTCGGCGTGGCGATCATGGAAGAGATCATCGTGGACCCGAAGACCGCGAAGGTGAAGAACCCCTCCTTCACGGACTACCTGATCCCGACCATCCTCGACACCCCGACCATCCCGGTCGACGTCCTGGAGCTCGCCGACCCGAAGGCGCCGTACGGCCTTCGCGGTATGGGCGAGGCCCCGACCCTCTCGTCCACCCCGGCCGTCCTCGCGGCGATCCGGCAGGCGACGGGTCTGGAGCTCAACAAGACGCCGATCCGTCCGGAAGCCCTCACCGGCACCCTCTAGGACGGCGTGGTCCGGGGGCCGCGAGGCCCCCGACCCCACCACCCCACAGATTTCCGGGCGGTGTGACACGGGAACGTCACACTTCCAGTCGCACCGCCCGGAGCACCAAGTACCGCACCGCTCGCGGTCCGCACCACCAGCAGTACCCGTGCAGCACCCCTGCAGTACCACTGCAGAACACCAGCAGTGCCAGCGGTACCGGTAACCCCGCAGTACCCGCAGTACACGCAGAAGCATTCGCGTCGCCTCGGGCCGTCACCCCGGGTCGTGCAGCCAAACGCAGCATCCCAAATCCCGCGTCTCCAATCCCCAAGCGGGTGCCCCTTTGAACCTTGGGAGTTAGGCACCATGACCCAGTCGTCTGTGGAGCCCAAGACCACCGCGGAAGAGGCCGGCGACGGCACTCTGAACCCCGCCGGGCGTTCTTGGCTCGACCGGTACTTTCACATAACCCACAGAGGATCCAACGTCGGCAACGAAGTTCGTGGCGGTATCACGACCTTCATGGCCATGGCGTACATCCTCCTTCTCAACCCCCTGCTCCTCTCCGGCGCGGACAGCGACGGCAAGACGATGGCCGCCTCGGCGATCATCACCGCCACCGCGTTCGCCGCTGCCGTCACGACGCTCCTCATGGGCTTCGTCGGCAAGGTCCCGCTCGCCCTCGCCGCCGGTCTCTCCGTGTCCGGTGTGCTGGCTTCGCAGGTCGCCCCCCAGATGACCTGGCCGCAGGCCATGGGCATGTGTGTGGTCTACGGTGTCGTGATCTGTCTCCTGGTCGTCACCGGCCTCCGCGAGATGATCATGAACGCGATTCCCCTCGCGCTCAAGCACGCGATCACCATGGGCATCGGCTTGTTCGTCGCCCTCATCGGCCTCGTGAAGGCCGGCTTCGTCGGCAGGGGTCCTGAGTTCGGCCCGCCGGTCCAGCTCGGCGCCGTCGGTGAGCTCGCCGGCTGGCCCGTTCTGATCTTCTGCATCACCCTGGTCGGCATCTTCATGCTCCAGGCCCGCAAGATTCCCGGCGCGATCCTGATCGGCATCGCCGGTGGAACCGTCATCGCCGCGATCGTCAACTTCGTCGCGAACGTGGACCCGAAGGCCTGGAAGAGCGGCCCGCCGGAGCTCAGCGGCTCCGCGGTCTCGATGCCCGACTTCTCGCTCTTCGGCGACGTCTCGTTCGGTGGCTGGGGCGACGTCGGCTACATGACGGTCGGCATGATCGTCTTCACCCTCGTGCTCGCCGGCTTCTTCGACGCGATGGCCACCATCATCGGCGTCGGCACCGAGGCCAAGCTCGCCGACGACAAGGGCCGCATGCCGGGCCTGTCCAAGGCGCTCTTCATCGACGGCGCCGGTGGCGCCATCGGTGGCGTCGCGGGCGGCTCCGGCCAGACCGTGTTCGTCGAGTCCGCGACCGGCGTCGGTGAGGGTGCCCGCACAGGCCTCGCCTCCGTAGTGACCGGTCTGTTCTTCGCCGCCTGCCTCTTCTTCACCCCGATCACGCAGATCGTCCCGGGTGAGGTCGCCTCCGCGGCCCTGGTCGTCATCGGCGCGATGATGATGCAGAACGCCCGCCACGTGGACTGGGCCGACAGCGCGACCGCGATCCCGGTCTTCCTGACCGTCGTGATCATGCCGTTCACCTACTCGATCACCGCCGGCGTCGCCGCCGGAGTCATCTCCTACGTGGCCATCAAGGTCGCGCAGGGCAAGGCCCGCGAGATCGGGGCCTTCATGTGGGCGCTGACCGGGATCTTCGTGGTCTTCTTCGCGCTCCACCCCATCGAGGGATGGCTGGGCGTCAGCTAGGCCCGGCAGTGATCCGTACCTGACCCTCCACGTATCCGATACTGGAAACCGAACCTCTCCGAGGAGGCCCCCATGCTGGACATCGCCGAAGAATTGAGCCGGTGGGTCGAGCAGGGACGTGATTTCGCCGTCGCCACGGTCGTGGCGGTCGGCGGGAGCGCACCCCGGCAGCCCGGAGCCGCACTCGCCGTCGACGGCGAGGGGACGGCCATCGGCTCGGTGTCCGGCGGATGCGTGGAGGGTGCGGTCTACGAGCTGTGCCGGCAGGCGCTGGAGGACGGCAGATGCGTCCAGGAGCGTTTCGGGTACAGCGACGACGATGCCTTCGCGGTGGGTCTGACCTGCGGCGGAATCATCGACATCCTGGTCACCCCGGTACCGGTCGGCTCCCCCCTGCGAGAGGTGCTGGCGGCCGCGTTGGCCGCCGCCGCCCGGGGCGAGGCGGCCGCGGTGGCCCGGATCGCCGAGGGCCCGGCCGAGCTGATGGGCCGCGCGGTGATGGTCCGCGGCGACGGCTCGTACGAGGGCGGCTTCGGTGGGCACCCGGAACTGGACCGCACCCTCGCCGAGGAGGCCCGCGCGATGCTGGACGCCGGGAAGACCGGCGTGCTGGAGATAGGCGCCGACGGCCGGCTCTGCGGAGAGCCGCTCAAGGTGCTCGTCGAGTCCAGCGTCCCGCCCCCGCGGATGATCGTCTTCGGTGCCATCGACTTCGCCTCCGCCCTGGTGCGGATCGGCAAGTTCCTCGGCTACCACGTGACACTGTGCGATGCGCGGCCGGTGTTCGCCACGAAGAACCGTTTCCCCGAGGCGGACGAGATCGTGGTCGACTGGCCGCACCGGTACCTGGAAAGCACGCAGGTGGACGGCCGGACCGTCCTGTGCGTGCTCACCCACGACGCCAAGTTCGATGTCCCGCTGCTCGAACTGGCCCTCAAGCTTCCCGTCGCCTACGTCGGCGCCATGGGCTCCCGCCGCACCCACGAGGACCGCAACAAGCGGTTGCGCGACGTGGGCGTGACCGAGCTCGAACTGGCCCGGCTGCGCTCCCCGATCGGCCTGGACCTCGGCGCCCGCTCCCCGGAGGAGACGGCGCTGTCCATCGCCGCCGAGATCGTCGCGAACCGCCGCGGCGGCACCGGGGCCGCCCTGACCGGCGCGCACATCCCGATCCACCACGACGGCTCGAACACGGTGATCGGCAGGATCGGCTCCGTCGCTTGAAGGGACGGCTGACGTGACCGTCGGAGAAGGGCACGACCCCTGAGGGTTGTGCCCTTTCGCTATTCCGTCTATTTTACCCGCCAGTAACCGTCCTCCATGCGGGAGTTGAGCGGATGTCACGTACCTTGCGAACCCTCGGTGCCCTGGCTGTGGCCGCCCTGCTCACCGCCTTCACCCCGGCGGCCGACACCGGCGATCACGGCCTGCGCGAGGTGCTCTTCGTCGGGAACAACTGGGACGGCACCGCCGACGTGCTCGCCTCGACCGGCGATCTCGCCCGGGTCGGCCGGATCAACGTCATCCCCGACAAGGAGGAGCGGCTGCGGGAGATCTACCTCAACCCGGTGAAGCTCGGCTTCTTCCTGGGCATCCGGGCGAGCGCGGGCGAGGGCCACGACCAGTTCGTGGACGACATGTACGCCACCCCCGACGGCTCCGCGGTCGTGGTCTCCCGCCCCAGCTTCGCCGACGTCGTCTCGATCGACGTACGGTCCGGGCGGATCAACTGGCGCTTCCCGGTGTCCGGTTACCGCTCCGACCACATGGCCGTCTCGCCCGACGGCACGCGCGTCGCGGTCTCCGCCTCCACCGCCAACACCGTGCACGTCCTGGACATCGCCACCGGCCGGCAGCTGGGCTCCTTCGGTACCGGCGACAAACCCCACGAGAACACTTTCACACGTGACGGTCGCTTCCTCTGGAACAGTTCCATCGGAGAGGTGAACACCGCCCTCGACGCCCCCTGGCTCGACTGGACGAAGGGCGACCGGAAGATCACTGTCGTGGACGCGCAGACCTTCCGCACCGTCCGGGTGATCGACATGCGCGAGCGGCTGGACGCCTTCGGACGCCCGGACCTCTCCGACGCCCTGCGCCCGGTGGCCTTCAGCCCCGACGAGTCGAAGCTCTACTTCCAGGTGTCCTTCTTCAACGGCTTCCTGGAGTACGACGTGGCCGCCGACCGCATCACCCGCCTCAAGACCCTCCCCGTGAACCCCGCCACCAGCACCGACCGCACCAGCTGGGTCAACGACTCCCGCCACCACGGCATGTCGATGAGCCCCGACGGCTCCAAGCTCTGCGTCGCGGGCACGATGGACGACTACGCGACCGTCGTGGACCGGGCCACCCTCACCGAGGGGCCGCTGGTTCCGGCCTCCAAGCCCTACTGGGCCACGGTCGACGGCGACGGCACCGCCTGCGTGATCTCCGAAAGCGGCGCCGACCGGGTCACCGCCATCGACTTCGCCACCGGGACCAAGCGGGTCTCCGTCCCCGTGGGCGACCACCCCCAGCGGGTCCGGCTCGGGCACGTCCCGGCGGACTGGTCGGGTCCGGCGGCCCCCTAGGCGCCCTCCCGCCACAGGCGCTGGAACCGGTCAAACGGGCAAATCCGGCCATTATGAGGTGACCAGTCCGCGATGACCGATTAGTCTCCGGATCATGGTGGACATCCGCGAAGTGCCCGAGGCCGACATCGACCGCGCCCAGGAGCTCGCGTACCTGGTCTTCCACGACCGCCCAGAGAAGGAAGGACGCAAACGGCACCACGCCCTGCTGCGCCGCTGCGCGCGCATCGGGGCGTACGACGGCGAGGTGCTGGTCGGCTTCATGGCCGCCTACGACTTCCGCCTCTCGGCACCCGGAACGGACCTCGGCTGCCCCGGGGTCACCTTCGTCTCCGTCGCCCCCACCCACCGCCGCCGCGGCGTGCTCACCGCCCTGATGGGTGAGCAGTTGCGGCGGGCAGGGGCGGCGGGCCACCCGCTCACCGCCCTCTGGGCCTCCGAGTCCGCCATCTACGGCCGCTTCGGCTACGGCCCGGCCACGCAGGGCGTCACCATCGAGATCGACTCCAGCCGGCCGCTGGCCCTGCGCATCACGCCGGACCCCCGCCCGCTGCGGCTGCTCGACCCGGCCGACGCGCTTGCCGTGATCGGCCCGTACCACGAGGCCACCCGCACCACCCGGGCCGGCCGGCCGAGCCGCGGCCCGGAGCGCTGGACCGAGGAGTGGCTCACTGAACAGGCCGAGGACGACGAGGAGTTGAGCCCGCCCCGGATCATCGTCCTCGGGGACCCGGGGGAGCCGGTCGCGGGCTACGTCCTCTACCGCACGAAGCCGGAGGACGACGGCGGCCCCCTGCGCACCCCGGGTCTGGTCCGCGTCGAGGAGCTGGAGGCCGACACCCCGGCCGCGGCCGCCGCCCTGTGGAGCTGCCTGGCCTCCCTCGACCTGACCGGCAAGGTCTCGGCCTGGGGCCGCCCGGCCGACGACCCGCTGCTGCACTTCGCCGCCGACCGGGACCAAGTCAGGGTCACCGCCCAATTCCCGGCGCTCTGGCTGCGGCTGGTCGACGTACGGGCCGCGCTGGTCGCGCGGTCCTGGGCCGCGCCGGTGGAACTGGTGCTGGAGCTGGCCGACGTGACGCTGCCCGCGAACGCCGGACGCTTCCGCCTCAAGGCGGGGCCGGGCGGGGCGACGTACGAACCCGCTCGCGCCGAGCCGGACTTGACCCTGGACGTACGGGAGCTGGCCGCCTGCTACCTGGGCGGGACCCGGATGACCGAGCTGGTGGCCGCCGGGCTGGTCGCCGAGCGCACCCCCGGCACGGCGGCGGCGCTGGACCGTGCCCTGGCCACCGGGCTGCTGCCGCACACGGCGGACGAGTTCTGAACCCGGGGCGATCCCTGGCCTGCGGTGACGGCGGGGGCGGGCGAGCGGACCGCCCCCGCCGGGATCACACCGGCAGGGAGATCCGGGCCGCCGACATACCGAAGCCGGAGCCCCGCAGGGCGGTGGACAGCGCACCGGGCAGCGGGTGCAGGTCCTCGGGTCGGTAACGGGCGATCTTCTGGTGCCAGTTCAGGATACCGGCGTGCCAGTCCTTCAGCTCACCCACGTACGCGTCGAGGGCGCCCCGCGCCTCCCCGGTCAGCTTCCAGTCGTCGTAGAGCAGCGGCAGCTGGTTCGCGACGATGTGCTCGAACTCCTCGGTGCGCTGGGTCATCAGCGCATGGCAGATGTGCAGCGCCTCCGGGTAGCCGATGTCGAAGAAGTTGCGGGTGACGAGGACGTAGTTGTGGACCTCGCCCTCGAACTCCACCTCCTTCTGGTAGGAGTAGATGTCGTTGATCAGGCAGGCGGCGTCCGCGACGGCGTTCTCCAGCGACCGGATGGTCCCGGAGGAGTAGATCTCCTCGGGGATGCCCCGGCCCTGGTGGCCGAGCCGGCACAGGTACATCGTGAGGTAGCTGCCGAAGGTGCGGCGGCGCATCTCGGCGTAGTCCACCGGGTCAGGGATGCGGTTTTGGATCTGGTTGTCCACCTCCCACAGCCAGCTCTCCACCATGTCCACCAGCGTCGCCCGGAATTCGGTGCGCTGCTGCGTGGACATGCCGGCGCTGGTGCGCACCCACAGTTCGCCAAGCCCGCGCTCCATGGCGGTGACCGGATCCGGCTGGTCGGCGTGGTCCACGGGGATCATCGCGAGCAGGCGGGCCGTGGTGGCCTTGGCCGCCGCGAGGTTCTTGGTGTGCGCGAAGGCCACCGGGTAGTAGTCGTCCCCGTACGTGCCCCAGGTCAGCCAGGAGGCGTTCAGGGTCAGTTGCTCCGGCGTGGCGTCGGGGTCGATGCCGGCGGAGCAGACCGCGAAGTCGAAGCCGCGCAGCTTCGCCTCGGTCCAGATCGCCGACGCCGGATCGCCCGGCTGCGGGTCCACCATGCCCATCCGCTTGGCCCAGGCGATCGACTCCTCGCGCGCGTGCGCCAGGTGGGGGCTGAGGGTGAGCCGGTGCGGCATGTAGATGTCGGGGATGACGGACGGCCCGGTCGGCTCGAACGGGACGTGGGTGAAGGAGCGGCGGCGCATGTCCATCGAGCGCCGGGTGAACACGGACCCCAGGTCGAGCGCGGTGGTGCCGAGCCCCGCCGGGAGGAAGGGCAGGGTGAGCGGGGCGGTGGCGCGGGCTTCCTTGTTCATGTAGCGGCTGGAGACCATGTGCCATTCGTGGCCGCCCGACTGCCAGTCCTGGAGGCCCTTGGCGTAGGCGAGGACGGCCGCGATCTCGGCCGGGTTCATGGCGTGGTCGGCGAAGAGCTGGGGGAGTTCGGCGAGCGCGGTCTGCTCGAACTGCTGAAGGCGGGAGGTGAGCAGGTCGTTGGAGGCGTCGGCGGCCTCCTGCGTGGTGCAGCCCAGGAAGGTCTCCAACACCAGGACGGCGTTGGAGAGTTCGCCCTCGTCGGCGACCTCACGCTGGTAGGAGAAGAGGTCGTTCCTGATGTGCACGGCGTCGGAGAAGGCGTCGCGCAGGACGCCCAGCGGGCGCGCGTGCGCGACGCGCGCCGGGACTTCGGCGGAGACGTACTCGATGAGACCGGCCGACCAGGGGGCGCCGCCCACTTTGCGGCGCATCTCGATGTACTCGAGCGGGTTCGCCACCCGCCCGATGTTGATGTTGGCGAGCTCCCACATCGACTCGTTGAGGAGGTTCCGCGTGGACAGGGAGAATCGTTCCCGCCAGTCCATCGACATGGCGGGCACGGTCCGCGCCCACAGGTCGGCGAGTCCCGCCTCGACGGGGTTGGTGGGCTCGGGGAAGCCTCCGGCGAGGTCCATCGGCATGAAGGCGGCGAGCTTGTCGAGGTACTCCTTGGCGCCGTCGCGGTCCTGCGAGCGCTTGTACATCTCCAGGAAGTGGTCGTCGAAGAAGAAGACCCACACGTACCAGTCGGTGACCAGCGACAGCGCCTCGCTGTCGCAGTCGGGGTGGGTGTAGGAGCAGAGCAGGGCGTAGTCGTGCGAGTCGAGGTCGCGCTCCTCCCAGACACCGGAACCTTCCAGCATCCCGAGATCGCGCGCCCATTGCTTGGTGTGGACCCTCGCGTCCTCCAGGTGGGGGTTCAGTCGCGCCGGATAAGGCACATAGAAATCCGGCAGTTGAAACGGCTGGGTCACGGCGGGGTCGGCCTTTCGTCCAAGGGTGCGGGGGCCGGTGGACCAGGCCCCCGCACGAGAGTCAGCAGTGCCCTACCCCTGGTGCGGCCGGGACAAGGGGGAGTTCACTGCTTCAGGTGACGTGTGGGTCGTTCTGCGGCGCGGCGGCCTGGCGAGGGATAACGGGAGGCGGGGGCTGCTGGGCGTACTGCTCGGCCTGCATGCGGAACATCGCCGCGTACCGGCCGCCGAGCGCCAACAGCTCGTCGTGGCCGCCCTGTTCGACGAGCCGCCCCTCGTGCAGGACGTGGATCACGTCGGCGTGGCGGACCCCGGACATGCGGTGCGTGACGAGCACCACCGCGCGCTGCGGTCCGGCCAGCCCCCGGATGCTGTCGAAGGCGGCGATCTCCGCCTCCGGGTACAGGGCCGACGTGGGCTCGTCCACGACGATGACGCGGGCGTCGCGGTACCGCGTACGGGCCAGGCCGAACATCTGCCACTGCCCGCCGGAGAGTTTCGAGGCGCCCCGGAACACCCGGGCGAGGAGGGTCTCGTAGCCGTGCGGCAGCTTGTCCACGACCCGGTCGGCCCCCGCGTAGCGGGCGGCGGCGACCACCGCCGCCGCGCTGTCCACCGCCTGGTCGGGTCCCTCGTCCCCGGGCCGGCCGATGGCGATGTTGGTACGGGCGGTCACGGGCCAGCGCTCGAAGTCCTGGATGAGCAGCGCGACCCGGTCGAAGACCTGCTCCCGGTCGGCTTCCCGTACGTCCACCCCGTCCCAGGACAGCGACCCGGTGTCGGGCAGGTGCAGTCCGGCCAGCAGCTTGACCAGGGTGCTCTTGCCGGAGCCGTTCTCCCCGACGAGGGCGACGACGGTGCCCGCCTCGATGGTCAGCGAGATGCCGGTGAGGGCGGGCTCGTCCCGGTCCGGATAGCTGAAGCCCACATCGGTGAGCCGGACTTCGCCGAGCTGCTCGGCCAGCGGCAGCCCGCCCGGCTTGATCGCACGGCGGCCCGCCTCGGCGACGAACCGCTCCAGGTCCCGTACGTAGAGGGACTCCTCGTGCAGGGTGTTGGTGGTGGCGACCAGCGCGCCGAGGCTCGCCGAGCCGGCGCGCACCGCGAACACGGCGGTCCCGGCGACGGCGAGTCGGGCCTGGGCGAGTGCCGCCGAACGCCTCGGCCATCGAGAAGACTTCCATGTTGGACTGGATGAGCTTGATCGTGTCGCCGCGCGTCGGTCGTTCGAAGGTCGCGCTCTCCTGCGCTGTCAGTACAGCGTTTCGTTGGAGGAAGTCGCGCAGCACGGGCGGTGCCGTGTCCGGCACCGGCTGGTCGTTGCGGGTCCAGGCGTGGAAGACCTGATTGGCCACCACCATTCCGGCGACTGCCTGAAGGGCTGGCCCAACGGGATGCGGCTGATCGTCCGCAAGGAACGCCCCTACTCGGCGCCCAGTTGCGCTTCACCGACGCCGACGGCCTGCGGCTCACCGCGTTCGCCACCAACACCACTGACGTCCCCATCGCCGCACTCGAACTGCGCCGACCGCCAGCGAGCACGGGCCGAGGGCCGCATCCGTGCCGCCCTCGCCACCGGCCTGCGCAACCTACCCTGCACGACACCGCGCAGAACCGGATCTGGCTGGAGATCGTCCAGATCGCCCTCGACCTGCGCGCCGGGATGCCCATGCTCGCCCTGACCGGCAAAACCCACAGATGGGAGCCCCGCCGCCGCCGGCTCCGCCCCTTGAGCGCCCGCCCCTGTGCGGGTTCTCAAACGAGTCACCTCAAAGCGACAAGCATCCATATATCCCATTTTGCCTCCTTTTCTGACTGTATATCCTTTGACGTTATGTCAGTCGGGGGTGTTCGAGGCACAATCTGGCTCGGTCGCCTCCGGGAGTAGCGAGTCATCGAGGCGCCGACACTGACCTCCTGGCGGTACTTCCGCACCCGACCGATCCGCAAGGCGTTGTAGATGTCGCTGTTCAGCCGCTCTCGTCTCACCACCCTGTTCGCAGCGTTCTCGGTCGGCGTCGCTGGTGTGACGACCTGGACTTACGGGTTCGGGACTGCGCGACAGTCAGTGGCCCCCTGGGTGGTTGTCCAGCCGAGCACGACCGAGGGCTCCGCTCTCCAGGTCGTCGCACACCCCGACGACGATCTCTTCTTCATGAATCCGGATGTGAGCCGTTCCATATCGACGGGTATCCGGGTCACCACCGTGTACCTGACTTCCGGCGAGTCCGATGGCAGGAACGAGGCCCACAGCTCGCACCTGGAGGATCCTGTGCGCCCGGCCGACCGCGCCGCCTTCGCGGAGGCCCGGCAGAACGGTATCCGGGCCGCCTACGCGCAGATGGCCACCGGTGACCGCGCCAGTGCCTGGCAGCGGAAGTCCATACCCACCGCCGGTGGCGGTGCTGCCGAGGTGGACGTCCTTACCGCCAGGCCCGAAGTGAATCTGGTATGGATGGAACTCCGCGAGGCCCGTGGCGTTTCTGTGGACAATCCGGACAGTCTCCGAGGCCTGTGGGACGGCAGGATTCCTGCCCTAGGCGCCCAGCTGACCTCCGGGACACCGGTCAAGCACGGGTTCTCCTACACCAAAGACCAGGCCATAGCCGCCATCGCGGGCATGCTCGATCTGTACAAGCCGACCACGATACGGACGCAGGACCCGACACCTGGCAGGTCGGACGGCGGCGCTTTCCTCGACCATCAGGACCACGTCTACGGCGCACGCTTCGTCCAGGCAGCTGCCGCACGCTACGCGGAGTCCACGGACCGGCCGCACTTCTCGCTCCAGAACTACGTGAGCTACCCGACCAGTACCCTGCCCGCCACTCTCGACCCGAAGACGGCCGAGGAGAAGCTCGGCTACCTCAAGACCTACGCCTGGACGGACCACCAGGACTGGTGCGGCAGTCCCGCCGGCTGCGGCGACCGCAAGACCGCGACCCGACCCACAGGCCCCGGCTGGAACCAGCGCATCCGCTACAGCCGGGGTGACAACACCTCCTGGATGACCGAAGGCGCCTCAGGTCGGCTGTGGGCCTTCGCCGCGTTGGATGGGCGCATGGCGTACTGGTCGCGCACCGGCCCCCATGCCCCTTGGCGGGGCCCGCAATTCCTTGTCGGCACCGGTATCGACACCGGTGCGACGGCGGTCAGACTCCCCGACAACAGGATTGCAGTGTTCGCTACCCGCACCACTCTGGGTGCGACACCCCAGGACTACGGTCGGGACATCGTGTACGCCGTCCAGAGCGTGGCCGATGGCTCGTTCGGCCCGTGGCAGTCACTGGGCACTCCGGACACCACGGACATATCCGGCACGTCGGCGATCAGTGGACCCCACGTTTCCGTGGATTCGGCAGGCCGGATGACGGTGTACGTACGTGATTCCAAACACACGCTACGCGCCCGGGCGCAGATGACTTCGAACGGCGCGTTCGCCCGATGGGAGGCTCTGGGCGGTGGCGGCCTTCAAGGCGATCCGGTGACCGCGACCGACGGATCGGGGCGGCGCCACGTCTATGCGGCTACGGCCGGGTCTGTGCTGGCCTGGATTCAGCCGATGCCGGGTGCCCCGGTCCGTGGCCCGTACCCGACCGGGCTGCCGCAGACGACGGGCGTGCTCTCGGTGAGGCCGGAGGGCGACGGCGTCCGGCTGTTCTTCCGTCGGCCCGGCATGGGCACCGTCGGCACGAGTCTGGCCGGCACAGGCGCGGTCGGGCCGGAGTTCTCCCCGGTCGCCGGGGCGGGCGGCTACGGCGGCTACGGCGCAGTGGGTGTCGCGGGCCGTCTCATCGCGGGCCGCTCTGGCGCGGGCATGGCAAGCGTTTCGGGCATGGACAGTGCGCAGCCCTGGCAGGAATCCCAGATCCTGTACACGGGAGCCCCAGCGGGGGTAACTGAGCGGGCCGGTAAGGCCGTCTCGGCGGTTCTTGGGCTGGACGCTGATCTGTACGTCACTACGACAGCACCCTCGGCCGCATCCGCGGCGCCGAGGAACCAGGCTTCCTCTCCGTGGCACCGGGCGGTCCGACCCTGGACACTCGCACAGGGACGGGTGTCGTCCCTGGCCGCTGGGGGAAGGTAGCCCGTTGCGTGGCGTCCGGTCGCGGGCTTCTGCCTGCCTGGCCGCGACTGCCATGCGTCCCTGAGGCTGCCCCACATGCCGCGCCCTGGGGACCCTTCGCCACCAAGGGCTTGGCTTCGCCGACGGCAGTCCCTCACGGGCGTCATAATGGCGAAAATCCGTCGCCTGGCGGTGGACTGATACGGATTCTCTCCAGCTCCTTGAGTACCTGTCGATAGGCGGCGATTTCTGCCGCCACTGCCTTTTGCGATGACAGGTTGCCCGGATCGCTTTGCGACCGGGCTTCATTGGCGGCGGCGTTGTGTCGTTCTCTGGCCTTGGTTAGCATATCGAGGGAATTGACGTATCCATCGTCTAGAAGCTTATATTCGAGAACCTGGTCAAAAGCCTGATCCGACAGCTTTTCGAGTCGATCAATTTCTGTCTGGCAGCTACCGGGGGTGGCGCTGCTGCATTGGCTTTGTAGCTCTTGATTGAAATCTTGAAGGATGGCCGATAGCTTAGGATATCCCCATTCTGGTGAGCGCTCTTGCTTGCATCCTGATGCTGTCAGGGTAAGGGCAGCAGATGACAGTCACGACATATTGAGGGCGAACCATGTTTGAAGTCCTCTATCGATGTGTGGAATATTCTCTGATCCGATCCAATGGGCTCAGGGTTTTCTGGGATACCAGGGTGCCTCGGCCTTCGAACCGCTTCTTGGACTGCCGCGCGCACATCGCCACACCGATAATTACAATTGCACCGATTCCTGCCGCGGTGAGGCCTGCCTTCAGCCCGGGAGGGGTGTAGGTGCACCCCACGTTCCTGGCGGGGGAGTCGAGAGGAATGGCAAGAAGTCCATGCTCGGCAGAGGGCGCCCGGAGTGCGCCGTGGTCTACAGAACAGGCCCAGCCGGGCACAGACGTGGTGGCGATGACCGCCGTTCCGGTGGAACCGTCCGGGAGATCGGCTGTGATGCCGTGTCCTGAGACGTGGACTGCGGTTGCTGCTGCGGCAGACCGCTTCCTCACTGCGGTGACCAGTGCTTGGCGGTCGAGGCAGGCAAGCGCGTATGTGGGAACGGCCTGCTCTTTCCGGGGCGTCCCGAAGGCGATGTCGATGCGTCCATCGGGCGGAACCGTGCCGAGCGGTGTCACGGGCATGCTGACGAGACCGGACTGCCCGCGGCTGCTGTGGCTGGTGCCGAAAGCGACGAACCGGCCACTGTAGTGAGGCGCGTACAGGAGTGCCTCAGAGCCTGCCGGGCAGGTGGCGGTGAATGCCGGCCAGTGAGCCCCCTGCAAGGACCGGGGGATCTTGAAGCCTCCGGCCATGCGTTGCGGAGTTGTCCCGCGGCCCGAGAGGGCGGTGAGCTCGGGTACGAAGTAGACCCGAGCCCCGATTGCGTTCTGCTGGGCAGCCCACACTGTTCCTGTCGGCGCCCCGTAGAGCTCTTGCCCGATGTCAGGGCGGAGTGTCACCAGCGGCAGGGCAGGCGAAGGGGCGGGCGCGACCGTGGCAGGACTGGTCTGGCGCAGGTGGGTTCCGACCGACAGCAGGGACTGCAGGACCGGGTCGGAGGCAGCCCACAGGTGCCGGCCACCCATGGCCGTACCCAGTCCGAGGGATCGCAGCGCGGTGGCCGTGTCTTGGGTTACGTAGCTGCTGTAGTAAGCGCCGCCTTGCCCCCCGAGGAGCATGGGGTCGTTGTCGGTGACGAAGACGTCGGGACCGACGTCGATACGGGAAGCGGGCCAGCGGTCGTTTTCCCGGAGGGTTTCGTGGGCGTTCACGGCGAGTGGCGTCATGGTGGAGGCCACGGTCTTCCCTCTGAGGGCGGGGTCATGGAGTACTGCGACCCCGAAGACTGTGTAAGCGGTGCCGGCGAACACGGTGGCGGCTAGGAGGGCTGAGACCGTGGTGCGGGCCGCACGCCGGTCCTGCGTAGTGACGAGTGCGAGGAGCAAGATCGCTGTCACCGGCCCGCCCAGTACTGCGAGGTTCCACGCGTACGCGTTGACGGGCTGTTGGCCTAGGCAGAGGCCTACCAGAGCGGCGAATGTCGCGGTGCCGGCCAGCAGAGTCCGGGGGGTGGGGTGTTCGGCCAGGCAAATCCAGGCGGCCATGACCAGAATGCCGCTCAGTACAAACGTCGCTCGGAAAGGAGCGCCGTGCGGGAGAGCGAAGCCCTGCCAAGCCTTGGCCGTGGGAGTGATCACAAATGAGGCGGCGACGAGGACGATGATGAGCAGCCAGGCGGCCTTCTCGCGGACTGGCACGCGGGCGTGGAAGGGCAAGGTCAGTACGAGCAGAAGGACTGGCAGGCCGACGAACACGTTGGGTGCGGTCGGTGTGGCCGAACTACCCGGCAGGAACATTGCCAGGTAGGTCAGTGGCGCGGTGGCCACGCTTACCACGTATTTTTCCGTGGGTTGGGCCTGGGAATTGGCGAGCCCCGGAACGAGTACTGCTGGAGCAGCCAGGAGCACGCCGGCAGCGGTCATGCTGCCGGCCCGCCACACAGTGCGGGCACGGTGGGTCCATCTGGCAGGGGACATCAGTAGCCGCACCAGCAGAATGAGGACAGCTCCCATGGTTGCCATGGCAGCTGTGTAGAAGTTGCCGTACCAGCACACGGCGACGACCAAGGCGCCCGTTGCCCAGTGGCGTTCTTTCAGACACCAGTCGAAGGCGATACAGATTGCGGGAAGCCCGGCCAGACCCCACATCCACATCGGAACGATCGCGCCTTCCAGAACGTTCCATCCGCAAACGGCATACCCTACTGACAGCAGCCCCCGCATCCACGGTAAGTCGGGGTTTAGTCGGCCGAGGAAGACTGTCATCAAGGCAGCCGCCAACGCGATGCTGAAGACACTGACCAGGAAAACCGCAAAGTCGACGTAGTGCCGCGGAAATACACCGACCGTCCACGACAAAGGATTGCCGAGGTAGGTGAAGAAGTCTGCGAGGAACCCTACTCCGTACCCGCTTTGCCAGTTGAAGAAGAGGTCACCGCCCGCAGCTCCGTGCTGCAGGTCCCACAGCCTGGCGTGGAAGGGAACGTACTGGTTGCGCAGGTCATTCATTGCCCTGGACTGCGGACCGAACGGATAAGTGCGGTGAGCGGCAAGCCCTGTGCAGTAGGCGGCCATGGACAGCAAAGCGGCCGATGCGGACGCCACCGTAGTGGACTTCAGGGGCTGGTGCATAGCTCTCCCACCGGCCCCGGGCCGGAATCTGCATCGTCAATCAGCCGGAACCATCGCGGCTGGACGCTACACGCTCCCCCAGAGCATCCAAGCCAGTCTCCTTTGCTGCTGCGGCTCGCCCACCACAGGAGTATCCGCCCTACCAGCGCTAACTGCTGAGGACAATGCACACACCCGCCGTTCCGCGAGGCGGCTCCATAGGGTGAATCTGGGGTTCTAATGTTTACGCTATCCCGGCGCATGCTAATCGGGACTGCTTCGGCAGCCTGCCTCCGCTTGCCCGGTCCGGGCTCTCCTGCTGCTGCCTGGGCCGGCGACACCGCGCATGCTGCGCTTCCATCGCATAGAGACGAAACGGCACTCCTGCCGCCTGCTGCAGCCGCCGCACGACGAATCCTGCCCCGCCACAGTGACCAGGTCGCCTTCACCCGTCTCAGTGGTCCGGACAGGTTTGAGGTTGACGGCACCACCGGGCGGATCCGAGTGGCGGCGACCACGCCTGCTACCGCCCTCACCGGGCTTCACTGGTACCTGAAGTACACCTGCAATGCCCACCTGACCTGGGCAGCCGACCGCAATGAATTGCCCGCGCTCCTTCCCGCCCCGGCACGCCCCCTGCACCGCCGAGCAACGCTGCCGCACCGCTTTCTCCTCAACGACACTCACGATGGCTACACCGCCCCTTACGCCGATTGGCAAGACTGGGAACGTCTGATTGACATTGCGGCACTGCACGGATTCAACGAACTGTTGATTACGCCCGGTCATGAAGAGGTCTATACACGGCTGCTGCTCGACCTCGGCTACTCAGAGCAAGAAGCCAGAGCATGGATCCCGGCTCCCTCTCACCAGCCGTGGTGGCTACTGCAGAACATGAGTGCCTTTGGTGAGCCCATGACAACGGAGCACGTTGCACGTCGAGCCGAGCTCGGTCGGCGCATCTGCGACCGGCTGCGGGAACTTGAAATGCAACCCGTGCTTCCAGGATGGTTCGGAACTGTCCCCAGCGGGTTCGTTGCCCGCAACCCGGCGGCCCGGACGATCCCCCAAGGCACCTGGAACGGACTGCGCCGACCAGACTGGCTCGACCCCCGCTGTGAAACATTCGCCGCTGCCTGTGCGTCCTTCTACCAGCATCAGCAGGACGTGCTGGGTGGCGCGCAGATGTTCAAAATGGACCTTCTCCACGAGGGGGGCCGCCCCGGAGACGTCCCTGTGGCCGAGGCGGCACGAGCTGTGGAAACGGCGCTGCAGATCGCTCACCCCGGGGCAACTTGGGTCCTCCTCGGCTGGCGAGACAACCCACGAAAAGAAGTCCTGGCAGCCATCGACACCAGTCGTGTCCTGATTGTCGACGGATGTTCAGACACCGCCGAGGTGACCGACCGCGAAAAAGACTGGAATCACACACCCTACGCATTCGGCAGCATCCCCAACTTCGGTGGACGCACCACCTTGGGAGCTGCCACACACCACTGGACCGAGCGCTTCGCCGCCTGGCGGGACAAATCCGGGACTGCGCTCGCGGGCACCGCTTACATGCCTGAATCCACCAACCGCGACCCAGCCGCATTTGAGCTTTTCAGCGAACTGCCCTGGACGGAAGACACCATCGACCGCCATCAATGGTTCCGTTCCTACGCAGACCTCCGCTACGGCGGCGCTGACACCGAGGCTAGGGCTGCCTTCCGCACCCTGGCCGACACCTCATACGCATTGACCACTGCGGATGCCAGACCCGTGCCTACCCTCCTTACCCAACCCCCCTCCCTGGTCATGACGCCCGGCCTGGTCACACCGCCCGGCTACTCCTACGACCAGTCGGCGTTCGATGCCGCACTGGATTCACTCCTGCGCGCCGCGCCCGTCCATCGCAATAGCGACGCCTACCGCCATGACCTCGTCGACATCGCCCGCCAGACTCTCGCCAACCGGGCCCCAGCCCTGCTCCGTCAACTCCGCGACGCCCAAGCCGCCCCGGATCTTCCTCGCCTGCGCAGCACATCGGCGGCCTGGCTCAAGCTGATCCGGCTCACCGACGACATCGCCGGCTGCCACCGAGCGTTCATGGTCGGACCCTGGTTGCGGAAGGCCCGCGGCGCAGCGACAGGCCAAGACGAAGCCGACTACCTGGAGAGCACAGCCCGGGCCCTGATTACCACCTGGGCGGGCAGCACATCAGCTGCCCACCTTCATGGCTACGCCGCTAGGGAATGGAACGGGCTCCTACGCGATCTCCATCTTCCCCTCTGGCAGGCCTACCTCGATGAGCTGGCCAACGCGATGGCAGAAGGGCGCGATCCAGAGATCATTGACTGGTATGCGAAGGCGTTCACGTGGATCAGCCGTCATGATGCCTACCCCACCCAGGCAACTGGCGACGCCCACACCACTGCCGCCGCAGTCCGCACCTACCTCACCGATGCGCCCTACCAGGCAATCCTCACCATTGCCCCTGACCCCCTGCAGGTCGGAGACTCCGAGAGCATCCCGGTCACCGCAGAGTTTCGAAATCTGAACGGATTCGCCGCAACTGGAGAAGTAACTCTCACCCTCCACGGCCACCTCACTACGGACGGCCTCGGCGCAGCGAAAACCATCGCCTCCGTTCCCGCCGGCGGACGGGCCACAGCCGCGTGGCAGCTTGCCCCTGGTCCAGCACCCGGCGCCCCACTTGACAGCTCGCCGCTGACTATTCGAGCCCGCTACACCACCCGCGTCGGCGCCCAGCCGGTGGAAATCGGACTGACCACCACGCTGTACCGGTGCGGTCGGCTGGCCCCCTCCTGGCACACCCACACCACCAATGCCGCAGTTTTCGGCCAGCGCGGTGATCGGCTGGCGATTAACGGCAGCGGCCGTGACCTCTGGCAGAACGTCGCCGAATTCGGCGCCCTCTACCGTCCACAGAGCCTCAACGATGGCGACCAGATCACCGTGCGGGTGGACGCACAAACAAATACCGGACCATGGTCCCGCGCGGGAATTATCGTGCGCGACGGCATCGCCCCCGCTGCCGGCGCCTTCCTCAACTTCGCCACAACCCCCGGCAAGGGCGTCGTACTGTCCTGCGACACCGATGGAGACGGCCGCATTGACACTTACTGGCGTACGGCGGCGGGCAGCACGGCACCCGTGTGGCTCAGAGTGAACCGGCGCGGCCGAACCTATGCGTGCCAGTACTCCGATGACGGACAGACCTGGCGCGATGCGACCACAGTGACCCTGCCGACCGCAGCAGTCAGCCAGGACGCTGGAATCTTCATGACTGCAGCTACACCCGACACCGCAGTCCGCGGCAGCGCCGCGTTCAGTGAATTCACCATCGGCCCCCGGCATCGGACCACCAGCTAGAGCTATCAACTCTCTTCCGGCGGCCACCCTGGACATCATCATGGCCCGGCGAGTATCCACAATGCCGACCGCGAGGTGCAGTTCTTTCAGAATCCCAAGCGGAATGTCCGTCTACGGGATACCGTGCCGGCTGCCGTCGTGAGTAGAAGTACGGTCAGAGCCACTCCGCTCAGGGCAAGGCCTGAGGCCAGACCCGGTGTGTGATAGGCGCAAGTGATGCGGGAACTGGTTGGGTCGAGGCTGACGGCGATCAGTCCACCGAGTGTGCCAGGCGCTGTCGGTGTCCGGCTTCCGGATGAGCACCGCCAGCCGTGAACAGCCGGGATTGCGAGGACTGCTGTGCCAGTGGTTCCTGAGGCGAAGACGGCATTGATCGAATGGCCGCCTGCAGTGATTTTGGCTGGGCCGGTGGCGGTCAGCCGGGCCACGGTCTCGTCGAACACGCGGTGGTCGAGGCAGCCGAGGGGATAGCGCGGGATGGACTGTGTGGTGGCAGCGGTGAACGTCAGGGTGAAGTCGGCGCTGGAGGTGACGCGGCCCAGAGGCAGTATCGCGGAGCTGCTCATGGGGCGTCGGGCCCGCAGGGTCGTCGTCGTGCCGAACGCCTGCACGGTGCCCGCGTACCAAGGGGCGTAAAGATAGATAGTGGTGCCAGCGGTGCACCGGGCCGTGAGAGTGGTGGGTGTGCCGGCGTGAAGCTGCCGTCGGCCGCCGGAATCCGGCGCGGGAATGAGCTCCGGGACGTTGTAGACGGCTGTTCCCAGGACCCGATTGCGGCGGTCGAAAACAGAGGCGTCGTCGGGAACAGCACCGTCCAGGGCAGCGTCGACTGGCCTGAGGGTCACGACGGGCGGCGATTGCTGCGAACGCCGGGCGAAGCCGTTGGGTGCGCCGGTATCGGGCTCGAGGTAACTGGAGATGCCCATGATGGCCCGCCCCACGGGGTCCTCGAAGCTGAGGAGGTGACGGCCGCCAATCGCCAAGCCGGCCCCGAGTCCCTGCAGGGTCCGGGCGGTCTGGGCGGGCACATAGCTGCTGTAGTACGACCCACCTTCACCTCCAAGCAGCATTGGGTCGTTGGCAGCGAATTCGTGCGGGCCGGGGTCGCTACGCCTGACCGGCCAGGTGTCGTGGGTCCGGACCTGACCGTAGGCAGCGAACGAGTCTGCGTCCAGGGTGCGTTTGGGCTTCCACCACTCTTCCTGGTCACGGATGGCGGTGACAGATGAGGTGGCCCCCGCAGCTCCGAGGAAGACCGAGACGGTGAGCGCGCAGACCACGGTGCGGCGAGCTGGGCCTTCGACGGGATGGCGCCACAACAGGCACAGAAGTACTGCGGAGACGATGCCGCCTGCCACGGTGAGGATCCAAGTGCCAGGCGAGACATACGGGCTACCGCTGACTGTAACGAGGAGCACTGCCAGCAGAGAGCCACCGCACCAGATCTCACGCGGCCCTGGGCGATAGGACAACGCCAGCCAGGCGGTCGCCACGAGCATTGCAGTAAGTGCGATGGCCGCCCGATACGGGCTGCCATTGGGCAACGCCCCCCCGTGCCACAGCAAAATGGCTGGTTCCCACACATAGGACAACGCAACCAGGACGAGCATCACGCACCAGGCGGCCCGTTCCGGGCGTGGGATACGGCGCATGAACGGAAAAGTAAAAACGAGTAGCAGCGCGAGGATACCGACCGCGATCCGGGGGGTGGTGACGTGATAGCCACCAGGCAGCAAGTGGGCAAGGTAGTCACGCACATCAGGTGGGCCGTTATACCGGTTGCCGGGAGCTGGCTGGGCCGTCTTACTGGCCTGGTACGAGACAGTCACTACGGGCGCGGCCAACAGCACGCCGACAACCGTCATCGACAGTGCGCGCAGCAGTACGCGGCCCCGTTCACGTGCCGGGCGGACGTCCAGCAGCAGTCGCACCCCGAAGACCAGGCCCATGCCGAGCGTGGCCATCGCCGCGGTGTAAAAGTTCCCGGCCCAGCAGAGCGTAACCACCAATGCCCCGGGCACCCAACGGCATCGTCGCAGACACCAGTCGCCGGCGATCCCCAGCAGTGGGAAAGACACAAGGCCCCACATCCACATGGGGTCGGCCCAGCCATCGGATGTGGTCCAGCTACTGACGCCGTAACCCACAGCGAGTAGCGCGCGCAACCACGGCGGGCCAGCACTCAAACAGCCAAGAAACATAGCCATTAGTCCAGTACCTAGCCCGATACTCAAAATCGTGACAAGAGCAATCGGTAACTCCACCATGTCACGCGGCACCAATCCCACAAGCCATGAAAATGGATTCATCAGATAGGTGAAAAAATCGGCCAGAAATGGCACGCCGAACCCGCTGCCCCAATTGAAGAACAGATCTCCACTGGTGTTGCCGTGCATCAGGTCCCATAGATGGGCATGGAACGGCACAAACTGGTTTCCGAGATCGTTCACCGCTCGTGAGCGCGCACCGAACGGATATACCCCTTGAATCAGCATTGCCAGACAGTATGACCCCATGGCGGCCGCTGCGCTTCCCAGCGGAGCCAGCCATAGGCTAAATCTGCCCCAATTAGCGCCTACTTCGTTTTCCGGGCGCGTATCTTCGGTCGCTGTCGATACCGTGTCATTGCTCACAACCGCGAACACGCCTCCCTTGTAAAACACAGAGCCCAATGCTCTATTCATTAAAGTGGCATCTGGTGGCACCTGGTGCCCCGCTTTGTGTGCGGCGGTGCATCTGGAGTCGATTTGAGCCCTTATGTTGCTAGCATATGTCTCGAGGGGTGCGACATGCGTCACCGACAAGACATGGATTGTGTCAGGACTGAAGGTATTATATGGATACAGTAGCTCTCGTTGTTTCGGTCGGGGCTCTGGCCGTGCTGGTTATTGCATTCATTTGCGATCGTCTGATCGAATGGGTCCGTAAGAAGTGAACTGGCCTCGATCCGTCAGCGGGGTTCGGCCGTTGATTGGTTCGGCGGTTCGCCCGGAATGTCCCCGTGTCGTTCGGGGTGGGCCGTCGCGTGACGCCGCGGCTGCGCCGGGTTCCACGTGCCCGGGTTGTGCTGGTCCTCTCTTTCTGGTTCTCGTCGTCGGGGTGATTCGCGGTCGTCAGGGGAGGGCCGTCGATCCGCAGCCAGCGGCGGCGGGCGTGTCGCGAGAGGCGGGCGGGCAGGTGGTGGAGCCGGAACCGTATGGTGTCGGGCTCCGCGTCGGCGAGGTCGTCAACGTCGTGCAGGGCCAGCAACTTCACCCAAACGTCGAGGTCGTGGGCGAGGTTTGCGGCGAGCATCCAGCCGCGGTTGACCTCCCACGACTGTGAGGGCAGGTTGTTCAGACCCATTGCCTTGTCGCAGCGCACCCGGTCCTCGACCACGGCGTGTGCGCGGTGCGCGGCGTCCAGCCACTGGGGCTGGTGGGAACCGCGGATGCGGGTCATCTTGCGGATGTTGGTGGCGATGATGGAGTAGCGCCAGCCGGTCTTGATCTCGAACGGGTTGAGCTTCTTGAGCTGCCGGCCCGAGGGCCTGACCCGGCGCACGAGCAGCCGCACGCCATGCGGCCAGCCGGTCCGGGTGTTCGGACAGCTCGGCGACGAAGTAGCCGCTCTGGAGGGTCCAGGTGTGCTCGGGCAGGCGTCGACCCGGACGAGTATCTTCGCCGTCGAGGCGCCAGGTGTCTGCGCGAGGGCCTCGGTGAGCACCGTGGGGTGGTCGGCCGCCGTGTTGCTGCCGGCGTTGCCGGGCCGCAGCAGCATGGCCAGGGACTCTTGGGTGTTCGCGCACCAGGCAGCCAGTGGATGGAAACCGAACGTCTTCTTGAACGTGCCGCTGCCCCACTCTTCTTGGAGGCGCTGGTGATGACCGTGACATCGATGTCGATGACGCTCCAGCCGTGCAGGCGCTTACCGGCGATGGCGAGCCAGGGGAAGCCGCCTGGCCGCAGGTGCAGCAGTGACCACACATGGCGGCGCACTCCTGCCCGCGCGCGCCCGAGGGCGGCCAGGGTGTGGTCATCCAGTGCGGCCAGCGTGCGACGCGTAGTGGAGTCAGAGGGCGCGGCGCCGAATACAGGGGCCTGGTGGTGCTGCAGTTGCTCGGCCTCGGACAAATTCTTCGCGCCGAGAACGATCGCCGCGGCCAGACTGATCAGCACCTCGGCCCGCTCCCAGCCGGCGCCACCGCCTTGAGGTAACTCCCGCCCCAGCGTGGCCGTCAGCCCCGTACGGTCCGCACACCGGCGCAACACACCGCCCCCGCGTGCCCGATCAGCCACTTGCCGTCGGCGGCTGGATACGGTCTCGACAATCACATCCTTGCGGGTCAGGGCATCTTTCGTTGCTCAAAGATCAGACCGGACCCAATTCCATTGAATGGCCAGGGTCAGCGAACGACTGCCGAGGCGGGTGAGTCATCAGGGCGGTCGTCGGGCCGACCGAGGGCGTCGTGGAGCGTATCGATGGCTTGGCGTTGGAGGCGGAGCCGAACATGGGCGTAGACGTCCGGCGGTGACTCCGATGTGGGTGTGGCGGAGGAGTTCTTTGATGACGGCGAGGTCTACGCCTTGCTCCAGGAGCAGGGTCGCCGTCGACTGCCGCAGATCGTGGAAACGGATGCGGCGCAACCCTGCGCGGTGGAGGAGACCACGGAAGCGGCGGGTGAGGTTGGCAGGGTCGAGGGGGCCACCGGCTGGGGTGGTGAAGATGAGACCGTCTTCCTTCCAGCCCGTTCCGGAGACCGTGCGTTCTCTCTCCCGCGCTCCCGATGGCTCTTCAATGACTGGACGCACCCAGTGGGCATGGGATGCGGCATTCGGAGGCTCGGGTCTTGGTGGCAGGGCGGTCAGGCCGCCGGTTCGAGTGCGCTGGAGGGAGCGGCGGATGCTGGCGGTGCCTGCGTCGAGGTACTCCATGCCCTTCCTGCGCCGAGCTCTATCGCCAGGACACCTAACAACTCATCGCCGCCGGGCTCCGCGGCGGCAAGAACAGCCCCGAGCAGGTCTCCTCCCACTACCTGGCCCACAAGTTGGCGACCGGGCCCGCGTGGTCGGCGCGCGGTGGGAGTTCGAGGCTGGGCTGGATGCCGCGGTGGGCGGGGGAGCCGCATGGGGCGGGTGGCGATTGGGGATCGCGGGCCCTGGCCAGGTGATTTCGGTCCAGGGCCCGTGAGCCGTCACATGTCAGGTTATTCCGCTTCGCCCTCCAGGTTGCCCTCCGTGTC
This sequence comes from Streptomyces sp. NPDC003042, assembly GCF_053591315.1. Lineage (NCBI taxonomy): Bacteria > Bacillati > Actinomycetota > Actinomycetes > Kitasatosporales > Streptomycetaceae > Streptomyces > Streptomyces sp. NPDC003042. The sequence continues at coordinate 3,951 of NZ_JBSFTP010000015.1, read as the reverse complement.
GAGGTACACCTGGCGCAGGGATTCGAGGATCTGCGGGTCCGGCTTCTCCCACATGCCGCGCGACTCGGCCTCCAGGAGGCGCTCCGCGATGCCGTGCAGGGCCCAGGGGTTGGCCTCCTCCAGGAAGGCGCGGTTCTCCGGGTCCAGGACGTACGTCTCCGTCAGCTTGTCGTACATCCAGTCCGCGATCACGCCCGTCGTGGCGTCGTAGCCGAAGAGGTAGTCGACCGTCGCCGCCAGCTCGAAGGCGCCCTTGTAGCCGTGGCGGCGCATCGCCTCGATCCACTTGGGGTTCACGACGCGGGCGCGGAAGACGCGGCTGGTCTCTTCCACCAGGGTGCGGGTCTTGACCGTTTCCGGGCGGGTGGAGTCGCCGATGTACGCCTCCGGGGCCGTGCCGCGCAGGGCGCGGACCGTGGCCACCATGCCGCCGTGGTACTGGAAGTAGTCGTCCGAGTCCGCGATGTCGTGCTCGCGGGTGTCCGTGTTCTTGGCGGCGACCGTGATCCGCTTGTAGGCCGTCTCCATTTCGGTGCGGGCCGGACGGCCTTCGAGGCCGCGGCCGTACGCGTACCCGCCCCACACCGTGTAGACCTCCGCGAGGTCGGCGTCCGTACGCCAGTCGCGGGAGTCGATCAGCTGGAGGATGCCGGCTCCGTACGTGCCCGGGCGCGAGCCGAAGATGCGGGTCGTCGCGCGCCGCTCGTCACCGTGCTCGGCCAGGTCCGCCTGGGCGTGGGCCCGGATGTAGTTGTCGGCGGCCGGTTCGTCCAGGGAGGCCGCCAGGCGGACCGCGTCGTCCAGCAGGCCGATGACGTGCGGGAACGCGTCGCGGAAGAAGCCGGAGATGCGCAGGGTCACGTCGATGCGGGGGCGGCCCAGCTCGGCGAGGGGGATGGGCTCGATGCCCGTCACGCGGCGCGAGGCCTCGTCCCAGACCGGGCGGATGCCGAGGAGGGCGAGGGCTTCCGCGACGTCGTCGCCCGAGGTGCGCATCGCGCTCGTGCCCCACAGGGACAGGCCGACGGACGCGGGCCACTCGCCGTTGTCCGTGCGGTAGCGGGTGAGGAGGGAGTCCGCGAGTGCCTGGCCGGTTTCCCACGCGAGGCGGGAGGGCACGGCCTTGGGGTCCACCGAGTAGAAGTTGCGGCCCGTCGGCAGGACGTTGACCAGGCCTCGCAGGGGTGAGCCCGAGGGGCCGGCCGGGACGAACGAGCCGTCCAGGGCGCTGACCACGTGGGTGATCTCGTCGGTCGTACCGGCCAGCCGGGGGACCACCTCGCGCGCCGCGAAGGAGAGGACCGCCGCGACGTCCGCCGAGTGGGCGGAGGCAACCGAAGTGACCGCCGCAGGGTCCCAGTTCGCGTCCTCCATCGCCTGGACCAGCGCGCGGGCCGTCTCCTCGACGGCGTCCGCCGAGGTGCGGGTGGGCGCGGACTCGTCCAGGCCCAGGGCCTCGCGCAGGCCGGGCAGGGCCGTCGTACCGCCCCAGATCTGGCGGGCGCGCAGGATGGCGAGGACCAGGTTGACGCGGGCCGCACCCGTCGGGGCGCCGCCGAGGACGTGCAGGCCGTCGCGGATCTGGGCGTCCTTGACCTCGCACAGCCAGCCGTCGACGTGGAGGAGGAAGTCGTCGAAACCGTCGTCGTCCGGGCGCTCGTCCAGACCCAGGTCGTGGTCGAGCTTCGCGGCCTGGATCAGGGTCCAGATCTGGGCGCGGATGGCGGGGAGTTTCGCCGGGTCCATGGCACTGATCTGGGCGTACTCGTCCAGGTGTTGTTCGAGGCGTGCAATGTCACCGTATGACTCAGCACGTGCCATGGGGGGTACGAGGTGGTCGACCAGCGTCGCGTGCACACGGCGCTTGGCCTGCGTGCCCTCACCCGGGTCGTTGACCAGGAACGGGTAGATCAGGGGCAGGTCACCGAGGGCCGCGTCCGGGGCGCAGGACGCGGACAGGCCGGCGTTCTTGCCGGGCAGCCACTCCAGGTTGCCGTGCTTGCCCAGGTGGATCATGGCGTCCGCGCCGAAACCGCCGTCCTCCGCACGCGCCTGGATCCAGCGGTACGCGGCCAGGTAGTGGTGCGAGGGCGGCAGGTCCGGGTCGTGGTAGATCGCGATCGGGTTCTCGCCGAAGCCGCGCGGCGGCTGGATGAGGATGAGGAGGTTCCCGCGGCGCAGGGCGGCCAGGACGATGTCACCCTCGGGATTGCGGGAGCGGTCCAGGAACATCTCGCCCGGGGCCGGGCCCCAGTGCTCCTCGACCTGCTCGCGCAGGGAAGCGGGGAGCTGCGCGTACCAGCGCCTGTAGTCGGCGGCCGGGATGCGGACCGGGTTGCGGGCCAGCTGCTCCTCGGTGAGCCAGTCCTGGTCGTGGCCGCCGGCCTCGATCAGCGCGCGGATCAGCTCGTCGCCGTCCCCGGAGACCAGTCCCGGGATCTGCTCGACCGGGCCGAAGTCGTAGCCGCCCGCGATCAGGGTGCGCAGCAGCTCGACCGCGCTGGCCGGAGTGTCGAGACCGACCGCGTTGCCGATGCGCGAGTGCTTGGTGGGGTACGCGGACAGGACCAGCGCGATCCGCTTGTCCCGGCGGTCGATGTGCCGCAGGCGGGCGTGGCGTACGGCGATCCCCGCGACGCGCGAGGCCCGCTCGGGGTCGGCCACGTAGGCGGGCAGGCCGTCCTCGTCGATCTCCTTGAAGGAGAACGGCACGGTGATCAGGCGCCCGTCGAACTCCGGGACGGCGACCTGCGTCGCGGCGTCGAGGGGGGAGAGGCCCTCGTCGCTCTCCTCCCAGTTGGCGCGCGAGCCCGTCAGGCACAGCGCCTGAAGGATCGGTACGCCGAGCGCGGCCAGCGCGCCCGCGTCCCAGGACTCGTCGTCACCGCCCGCCGAGGCGGTGGCGGGGCGGGTGCCGCCGGCCGCGAGGACGGTGGTGACGATGGCGTCGACGTCGGCCAGGGCGGTCAGCAGCTCCGGCTCGGGGGTGCGCAGTGAGGAGACGTAGAGCGGAACCGGCCGGGCGTCGTGGGCCTCGATCGCCTCGCACAGGGCGTGCACGAAGGCCGTGTTGCCGCTCATCTGGTGGGCGCGGTAGTAGAGCACCGCGACCCGGGGACCGGCGGTGGTCCGCCCGGTGCGCTCCAGGGGGCCCCAGGTGGGGGAGGCGGCCGGGGGCTCGAAGCCGTGGCCGGTCAGCAGGACGGTGTCGGAGAGGAAGCGGGCCAGCTGCTCGAGGTTGGCCGGGCCGCCGTGCGCGAGGTAGCCGTGCGCCTCGGCGGCGATGCCGATCGGGACGGTGGAGGCCTCCATCAGCTGGGCGTCCGGGGCCTGTTCGCCGGTGAGGACCACCACCGGGCGGGTCTGCTCGGGGGCCAGGAGGAGGTCGAGGCCGTCCTGCCAGGCGCGCAGGCCGCCAAGGAGGCGTACGACGACCAGGTCGACGCCGACGAGGAGGCCGGGGAGGTCGTCGAGGGGAAGGCGGGAGGGGTTCGCGAACCGGTACGGCACGGGGCCGTCCGCGGCGGCGCGGGCGCTGAGCAGATCGGTGTCGGACGTCGACAGCAGCAGGATCATGCGGCGGCAGGCCTTCCTCGGGGTTTCCGCGCCCCGGGCAGTGAGGACAGCGGGAGTTCCTGACTCACCCCGCCGATCGCTCCGCGGGGTTCACAGTGGCGGGACCGCGCCGGAATCGCACCGGGCTTCCTCCCATGTCGCCGTCCTCGGCGACGACGGGCCGAGTGGCCTGTCGGTGGCCATCCTAGGCCCTTTCCCTGGCCGGGAGTGGGGGTGGGGCGGGCCGTGCGCGGTGACGCTGCGCCAGGTGGGCGGGTGCGGCGCCGTTGCCGGGGCGCTGCCCCGGACCCCGCGCCTCAAACGCCGGCGGGGCTGGTTTTTGGCAGGCGTCGCCCGGGTCGGCGGTGGGGCTGGGTTTGGCCGGCGGGGCTGAAG
>NZ_JBSFTP010000014.1:0-117853 GCF_053591315.1 Streptomyces sp. NPDC003042 | reverse complement strand
GCGTCGTACGACGCGACGCCCGGCTGAGACAGGAGTGTCCCTCCAGTGATCCGCCTCAGCACCGCAAGACCGCTCCAGGCCGCCGCCGTCGCCGCCGCGATGACCGCCGGCGCGCTCCTCGCCACCGCGCCCACCGCCGAGGCCGCCCGCCCCGGCGCCCCCTGCGCGGCGACCCCGCAGCTGAAGTCCGGCTGGTACGGCGAGAACCAGGCCCGGCTCCAGGACCTCGTCGACCGGTACGGCACGTGCCACCCGTACCGCCCCGGGCGGGGCCGCGCCAAGCCCGTGGCCGTCTTCGACTGGGACAACACCGTCGTCAAGAACGACGTCGGCGACGCCACCATGTTCTGGCTGCTGCGCAACGGCAAGATCCGCCGGCCCGCCGACGGCGACTGGTCCACCACCAGCCGCCACCTGACCCCGGCCGCCGCCCGGGCCCTGGCCACCGCCTGCGGCCCCCTCGCCCGCCCCGGCGCGCCCCTGCCCACCGGCACCCCCGAGGGCGGGCCCTGCGCCGACGAGCTGCTCGCCGTCTACGGCACCGCCGCGACCCGGACGGGAGCCGCCGCCTTCGCCGGCTGGGACCACCGTACGACCGACCCCGCGTACGCCTGGCTGGCCCAGCTGACGCAGGGCTGGAGCGCCCGCGAGATCCGCGGCTTCGCGTCCGCCGCCCGCACCGAGAACCTGGCCGCGCCGGTCGGCGCCCGGCAGCGGGTCGGCACCGGCACCGCCACCGGCTGGGTCCGCTACTACGACCAGCAGCGGGACCTCGTCCAGAGCCTCCAGCGGGCCGGCTTCGACGTCTGGATCAGCTCCGCCTCCCCGCAGCCGATCGTCGAGGTGTGGGCCCAGGACGTCGGCATCACGGCAGACCACGTCATCGGCATCCGCAACGTCACACATGACGGAATACTCACCCCACATCTCCAGGGCTGCGGATCCGTCAAGGACAGCGCGGACACGATGATCACCTACATCGACGGCAAGCGCTGCTGGATCAACCAGGAGATCTTCAAAGTCCGCGGAGCGGCCGCCGAGAAGGTCCAGCCGCCCGCCCGCCGCCCGGTGTTCGCCGCCGGTGACTCCGACACCGACATTTCCTTCCTCCGGGACGCGACGGCCCTGCGCCTGGTCGTGAACCGGAACAAGAACGAGCTCATGTGCCGCGCGTACGACAACAGCGACGGAAAGTGGATCGTGAACCCGATGTTCATCGAGCCCAAGCAACCCAGAACCAGCCCCTACCCCTGCTCCACCACCGGCTACGTCGACCACGACGGCACACCCGGCCCCGTCCGCCGGGACGACTCCAGCGTCATCCCCGACCAGAGGGACACGGTCTTCTAGAGGAAGGTGCGGCCCTCGCCCCGGTAGGTCGGGGCGGTGGCCGTCACCCGGTCGCCCTCGACGAGGTGCAACGCGTCGAAGCGCTCGCACAGTTCACCGGCCTTGGCATGCCGGAACCAGACCCGGTCACCGATCAGCAGGTCATCGGCCGGGCTCCCCAGCAGCGGAGTCTGCACCTCGCCCGCGCCCTCCTGCGGGTCGTAGCGCAGCCCCTGCGGCAGATACGGCACGGGCAGCCGGTCGGCCCCGGGCGCCCCGGAGGCCGGATACCCGCCGCCTAGCACCGTCACCACGCCCACCCCCGGCCTGCGCACCACAGGCTGCGCGAAGAGCGCGGCGGGCCGTCCCCGAAAGGAGGTGTAGTTGTCGAACAGCCGCGGTACGAACAACCCCGACCCGGCGGCGATCTCCGTCACCGCGTCCTCGGCGGCCGTCTGCTGGACGCTGCCGGTCCCGCCCCCGTTGACGAACTCCAGATCCGGCACCACCGCCCGCACCGCCCGCACCACCTCGGCCCGCCGCGCGGCGAGTTCCTTGCGGGCCGCGCCCTGCATCAGCCGGATGACCCGCGAGCGCACCGGGCGCCCGGCCAGCGCGTCGCCGACCCCGGCGACGTGCCCCTCGTAGCCCATCAGCCCCACCACCCGGAACCCGGGCCGAGCGCTCACCGTACGGGCCAGCTCGGCCAGTTGCCCGGGCTCCCGCAGCGGCGAGCGCCGGGCCCCCACCCGCACCCTCCCGCCGAGCAGACGCAGCGCGGTGTCCAGCTCCAGGCAGACCCGTATCTCCTGGAGGCCGCCGTCCCGGGCCCGGTCGATGAGCTCCAGCTGCGCGGGATCGTCCACCATCACCGTAACGGCGGCGGCCAGTTTCGGGTCCTGCGCCAGCTCCCGGAACCCCGCCCGGTCGGCGGACGGATAGGCGAGCAGCACGTCCTCGAACCCCGACCGGGCCAGCCAGAGCGACTCGGCCAGCGTGTACGACATGATCCCGGCGAACCCGGGCCTGGCCAGCACCCGTTCGAGGAGCACCCGGCACCGTACGGACTTGCTGGCGACCCGGACCGGCTTGCCCCCGGCGCGGCGGACGAGGTCGTCGGCGTTGGCGTCGAACGCGTCGAGATCCACGATGGCCAGCGGCGCGTCGAGATGCGCGGTCGCCCGGTCGTACCGGGCCCGGTCGGAAGTCATGCCCGGCAGCCTGCCAGACCCCTCTACCACCCGGTAGGGGTCACGCGGACCACCTGGACGGGGACGGGGACCGGGTGGGGTGTCGGCCGGGGCGTAAAACGTGATGTGTGGCGCGTAGGGCGTCACAGTGCACGATCAGGCTCAAGCGCCATAAATCATGCGGTCCCGGACGACACCCCACTCCGCCTCCGCCACCGGCCCCCCGCACCCCGGCCGGCCGGGGCAAGGGCAAAGGCCCGGCCAGGGCAAAGGCCCCGTAGAGTACGGGCAGGCAGCCGTACGGAACGGGGGGCGGAGCCGCCGGATGACCACGTCGACACCACGGACCGCGGTCCTGGGCGAGCCCGATCCGCCCACATGCCCCGACGCCCACGCCTGGCCGCCACCCCCGGCCGACCACAGGCCCCCGCGCCGCCACCCCGGCCGGGTCGTCTCCGCCACCCTGTGCGCCCTCCTCGGCACCGGCCTCCTCGGCTCGGCCGGCGCCACCGCCTGGAGCGAACACCGCGCCGCACACCGCGCGTCGCCCTCCGATGCCGCCTACCGCAAGGCCGCCTCGCTCTGGCGGTCCGCCCCGGTGGACAGCCTCCTGCCGCCTGTCCTCGACGGCGCGGCGGCCGGCCCCGGCGGCGCGGACCGCAGCTGGACCCGGATCGCCCTCGCCCCCGACGCCGACTGCGGGGCCGCGCTCGCCGCCGCATGGCAGGCCGCGTTCGCCCCCACCGGCTGCACCCGGGTCCTGCGCGCCACGTACAGCGACTCCACCCGCAGCTCCCTGATCACCGTCGGCCTGGTCTTCACCTCCGCCGACGCCGACGCCGCCACCCTGGAGGGCTTGCGCGGCGCACTCACCGCCCCGCCCGCCTACGCGTACGCCGACTCCCGCCGGGCCGCCTGGACCGCGACCACCGTCGCCGAGGCCCCGGTCGTCGTCTACGCCGTATCCGCCCTGGCCGACGGCCGCACCATGGACGCCCCCGTACCGGCGGACGAGGCGGTACGCGAGGGAGCCGCCGGCCTCGTCGCCGAAGCGGGCCTGGGCCACGACGCCAAGGCGGTCGCGGGCCGGGTCCAACGCGGCCTGGCCGCCCTCGCCGCCCCGCCCGCACCCTCGCCCGCCCCGGAGTTCCGATGATCCGCGCCACCGCCGGCAGCCACGGGACCCGCGCGGCCGGCGCGATGGTCCTGGCCGGCCTCCTCGTCGTGGCCGCCGCGCCCCCCGCCGCCGCGGACGCCATCCGCGACCGCCAGTGGGGCCTGCTCGCCCTGCGCGCGGAGGAGGCCTGGGGCACGACCCAGGGCGACGGCGTCACCGTCGCCGTCCTCGACACCGGCGTCGACGGCACCCACCCCGACCTCAGCGGCCAGGTCCTCGACGGGGCCGACCTCGTCGGCATGGGCGCGGGCCGCGGCGACCGCTCCTGGGCCCGGCACGGCACGGCGATGGCGAGCATCATCGCGGGCCGCGGCCACGGCCCCCACCGTGGCCAGGGCGTCCTGGGCATCGCCCCGCAGGCCAGGATCCTGCCGGTCCGGGTGATCCTGGAGGAGGGCGACCCCGGACGCGCCCAGGCCCGCGACAGCAAGTCCGGCGCCCTCGCCGAAGGCATCCGCTGGGCCGCCGACCACGGCGCCGACGTGATCAACCTGTCGCTCGGCGACGACAGCGACTCCGCCCACCACGAGGCCGCCGAGGACGAGGCCGTCCAGTACGCCCTCGGCAAGGGCGTGGTCGTCGTCGCCTCCGCGGGCAACGGCGGCGAACGCGGCGACCACATCTCCTATCCCGCCGCCTACCCGGGCGTCATCGCCGTCGCGGCCGTCGACCGCAAGGGCAGGAAGGCTCCCTTCTCCACCCGCAACTGGTACGCCACCGTCAGCGCCCCCGGCGTCGACGTGGTCATCGCCGACCCGGACCGGGCCTACTACGAGGGCTGGGGCACCAGCGCCGCCGCGGCCTTCGTCTCCGGCGCCGTCGCCCTGGTCAAGGCGGCCCACCCGGACCTCTCACCGGCCCAGATCAAGAAGCTGCTGGAGGACACCGCCTCCGACAGCCCGGCCGGCGGCCGGGACGACGCGCGCGGCCACGGCACGGTGGATCCCGTCGCCGCGCTCCAGGGCGCGCAGGCGCTGCGCCCCGAGGCCGCGCGGCCCACGCCCGTCGCGGCAGCGGCGCGGTACTTCGGCCCCGGCCCGGAGCCGGTCCGCCCACCGGATCCGGGGGACCGGCTGGGCGCCCCGGCCGCCGCCGCCGGCGGAGCGGCCCTGCTGGTGCTGGCCGGCGTCCTGGCCCGGCGTCCGCGCGCCGCACGTCGGGATAGGGTCGGGTAACTGTGGCGAACGCGAACGAGAACAAGAACATCCCCGACCCGGGCTTCTCCGACGACGACGGCTCCGCGGACCCCCGGCTGAGCGCGGCCCTGGCCGCGTGGGCCGTGGACCGGGCGAGCGAGCCGCAGGTGCTGGCGGCCCTCAGGGACGCGCGCCTGCTGGTCCCGGTCGTGGCGATGCTCGGCGAGGTCGAGACCGACCCGGAGACCGGCCTCAAGCGCGAGAAGACCAGCGACATGGCCGTTCCCACCCTTACGGCGGGGGACCGGCGGGCGCTGCCCGCCTTCACCTCGATCGCCTCGCTGGCGCTCTGGGACCCGGCGGCCCGGCCGGTGGCGGTTCCGCTGCACCAGGCGCTGGCGGCGGCCGCGCACGAGAAGGCGGACACCCTCGTCCTCGACCTGGCCGGCCCCGTCCCGTACCAGCTGACCGGCTCCGCGCTGCTGGCGCTGGCCGAGGGCCGCACGGACGCCGATCCGCTGGCCGACCCCGCCGTACGGGAGGCCGTACGGGCCGCCGTGGCCGCGGAGCCGGCCGTGCTGCGCGCCCACCTGATGCCGGGAGGCTCCGGCGCGGACGGCACCCTCGCCGTCGTGCTGTCCGCCGGATCACAGCCCGCCACCGCCGCGCGCCGGGTGGCCGAGGCCCTCGCGGCGGACGAGACGCTGCGCGGCCGGCTCGTACGCGGGCTGGACCTGGCCCTGCTCCCGGCGGAGGGCCCGGTCCCGCCGGGCGAGCCGCTGTTCAGCCGGTAAGGCGGGAACCACGAAAAACGGCCTCAGCCCGGGACGTGCTCCGGGGCTGAGGCCGTCTCGTACGGCGAGAGACGGCGGAATCAGACGTCCACCCTCGTACACCCTCGTACGGCGAGGGACGGCGGAATCAGGCGTACACCGGCCCCGTGAACTTCTCGCCCGGCCCCTGGCCCGGCTCGTCCGGGACGATGGAGGCCTCGCGGAAGGCGAGCTGGAGGGACTTCAGGCCGTCGCGCAGCGGAGCGGCGTGGAAAGAGCTGATCTCGGTGGCGCTCGCCGTGACCAGGCCCGCGAGGGCGGTGATCAGCTTGCGGGCCTCGTCGAGGTCCTTGTGCTCGGAGTCCGGCTTGTCCAGGCCGAGGTTGACGGCCGCGGCGCTCAGCAGGTGGACGGCCACCGTGGTGATGACCTCGACGGCCGGCACGTCCGCGATGTCACGGGTCATGTCGTCGTAGTCAGGCGATTCGGAAAGGGAGTCGGAGGGCGTCGCGTCAGTCATGCGTCCCACGATATGCCGTGCGGCGGCCTGGTAACGCGGGTGCTAGTATGGACATCGACCGGCCGGACACCTGTGTGCCCGGCCCACAAGTGGAGGCTCCGATCTCCCACCCGACCACCCTCCGGGGCGGCGGGTCACCCGGTCAGGCAGTATCCATCGTTCCGTACGGACGATGGAAAGCTGCCCGAGTTTGCGCCCCGCGGTTCGCACGTGGCGGTGCTCCGGTTGTATTGGAGCCCCTGCCTGTGCCCGGCGGGGTTTTTTGTGTTCCCGCCGCGGTGGTCTGACGACAAATGACGTCAGCGGCTGTCTGCCAGGCAGCCGTGTGGTGCTACCGAGGAGGATCCATCAGCACCGAGCCCCGCATCAACGACCGGATTCGCGTTCCCGAGGTACGACTTGTCGGTCCGAGCGGCGAACAGGTGGGCATCGTCCCTCTTGCGAAGGCGCTTGAGCTCGCGCAGGAGTACGACCTCGACCTGGTCGAGGTGGCGGCGTCCGCACGCCCGCCGGTCTGCAAGCTCATGGACTACGGCAAGTTCAAGTACGAGTCGGCCATGAAGGCCCGTGAGGCGCGCAAGAACCAGGCGCACACGGTCATCAAGGAAATGAAGCTCCGGCCGAAGATCGACCCGCACGACTATGACACCAAGAAGGGTCACGTCGTCCGGTTCCTCAAGCAGGGCGACAAGGTCAAGATCACGATCATGTTCCGTGGTCGCGAGCAGTCCAGGCCGGAACTCGGCTACCGACTGCTGCAGCGCCTCGCTACGGACGTCGAGGACCTCGGGTTCATCGAGTCGAACCCGAAGCAGGACGGCCGAAACATGATCATGGTTCTCGGTCCGCACAAGAAGAAGACCGAGGCGATGGCCGAAGCCCGCGAGGCGCAGGCCGCCCGCAAGGCCGAGCGCCAGGGTCTCAGCGCCACCGACGAGGAGGCTCCTTCCGAGGAGGCCGCCCTCGACGAGGCGCAGACCACCGAGGTCGTCTCCGACGAGGCTCCCTCCGAAGAGGCCGCTGCCGAAGAGGCCGGCTCCGACGAGGCTCCCTCCGACGAGACGAACACCCAGGCCTGATCCAGGGGCAGCCCGTCCCGGATCTACCGACACAATATGACGCCCCCGGGCGCCGGTCCCGTACCGGACCGGCGGGGGCGCCACCGACGAGGAGATAACGGCGCTATGCCGAAGAACAAGACGCACAGCGGTTCCAAGAAGCGCTTCAAGATCACCGGCTCCGGCAAGGTGCTCCGTGAGCGCGCCGGCAAGCGCCACCTGCTCGAGCACAAGTCGTCCCGTGTCACCCGCCGCCTGACCGGCACCGCGGAGATGGCCCCCGGCGACGCCGCGAAGATCAAGAAGCTTCTCGGCAAGTGACGTCCTCCGCTCCCCTCTGTCGGGAGCGGGACGTCAAGACCGGGACCCCCATCGAATTCGGGCCGTGTGAAGACGACCACGGCCCCGCTACAAGGAGTTAAAAAGTGGCACGCGTCAAGCGGGCAGTAAACGCCCACAAGAAGCGCCGGGCGATCCTCGAGGCGGCCTCCGGCTACCGCGGTCAGCGTTCGCGCCTGTACCGCAAGGCCAAGGAGCAGGTCACCCACTCGCTGGTCTACAACTTCAACGACCGCAAGAAGCGCAAGGGCGACTTCCGTCAGCTGTGGATCCAGCGCATCAACGCCGCTGCCCGCCAGAACGGCATGACGTACAACCGCCTCATCCAGGGTCTGAAGGCCGCCAACATCGAGGTGGACCGCAAGATCCTCGCCGAGCTGGCCGTCAACGACGCCAACGCGTTCGCCTCCCTCGTCGAGGTCGCGCAGAAGGCCCTCCCGGCCGACGTCAACGCCCCCAAGGCCGCCGCGTAAGGCTCTGCCGGCCCCGCGCGAGCAGGACCGGCCCCCACGGACCCGCAGGCCCCGCGCCTGCGGGTCCGTGTGCTTTCGCCCCGCAATCCCGAGAGAGAACCGCTGAGACCATGGGTCACCCCGCCGAGCTGATCTCCCCCCGGTCCCCCCGGGTGGCCGCCGCGAAACGCCTGGCGCGGCGCAACTTCCGCACCAAGGAGCGCCGGTTCCTCGCCGAGGGTCCGCAGGCGGTCCGTGAGGCCGTCGAGCACCGCGGAGCCCAGGGCGCGACCCTCATCGAGCTGTTCGCCACCGTCGAGGCCGCAGAGCGCTACGCCGACATCGTCGAGGCCGCGCTGCTGGGCGGCGCGCGCGTGCACTACGCCGACGACGAGGTGCTCGCCGAGGTCTCGCAGACCGTCACCCCGCAGGGGCTGGTCGGCGTCTGCCACTTCCTCGACTCGCCCTTCGAGGAGATCCTCAAGGCCGGGCCCAAGCTGGTGGCCGTCCTCGCGCACGTGCGCGACCCCGGGAACGCCGGCACGGTGCTGCGCTGCGCCGACGCCGCCGGCGCCGACGCGGTGATCCTCACGGACGCCTCGGTCGACCTGTACAACCCCAAGTCGGTACGGGCCTCCGTGGGCTCCCTCTTCCACCTGCCCGTGGCGGTCGGGGTGCCGGTGGACCAGGCCGTGGAGGGCCTGGGGGCGGCAGGGTTGAGGATCCTCGCGGCCGACGGGGCGGGCGAGGACGACCTCGACGCCGAGCTGGACGCGGGCACCATGGGCGGGCCGTCGGCCTGGGTCTTCGGTAACGAGGCCTGGGGTCTGCCCGAGGAGACCAGGGCCCTCGCGGACGCCGTCGTACGGGTCCCGATCCACGGCAGGGCGGAGAGTCTGAACCTCGCCACGGCCGCCGCCGTATGCCTCTACGCCTCCGCGCGTGCACAGCGGGCGCCCGGAGGGTGCCGCTCCGTGACCTCCAGCTAGTAATGTGGCCGCCCGGGGGCCCACTGGCTACTCGGAGATGTGGGGTACGGGGAAATGACCGTCGGTACGAACAGCTCGCCGGGGGCCGCGCGGGCCGCGGACGCGGCCCAGGAGCCGTGCCGGGAGATCCCGGAACCCCTCGCCCCGCGTCCGGCCGGCGAAGCCGCACAGGTCGCCGGGAACGGGTACCCCGTCGCCGCCGACGCGCTGGGCGCCGTACCGCCACAGGCGGCGGCCGAGCGCCGGACCCCGGTGCCCACGGCCCCGGCGCCCACGACTCCCGCGCCCGCGCCCACGACCACGACCGCGCACGGCTCCGGCGAGGGGACCTCCTACGGCATCGACCCCGACGACCTGCCGGACGGGCTCGTCGTCGCCGACCACGCCGGCCGGGTCATCTGCTTCAACCGGGCCGCGGCCCGGATGACCGCCACCGACCCCGGACAGGCCCTCGGCGCCCGCATCGACCGCGCGCTCCCGCTGGAGGACCTCGAAGGCCGCCGCTGGTGGGCCCTGACCGACCCCTACGGCGGCCTCGCCACCCGGCGCGGACAGCCCGAGCGGAACCTGCTCCTCCCGGGCGGCCGCGAGGTGCTCGTCTCCGCCCGCTACGTACGGACCCACCCCACCGGCCCGCTGCGCCGCCTCGTGGTCACCCTGCGCGGCACCGAGGCCCGGCGCCGCACCGAGCGCAGCCACGCCGAGCTGATCGCGACCGTCGCGCACGAGCTGCGCTCCCCGCTCACCTCCGTCAAGGGATTCACCGCGACCCTGCTCGCCAAGTGGGAGCGGTTCACCGACGACCAGAAGCGGCTGATGCTGGAGACCGTCGACGCCGACGCCAACCGGGTCACCCGGCTGATCGCCGAACTCCTCGACATCTCCCGCATCGACTCCGGACGCCTGGAGGTGCGCCGCCAGCCGGTGGACGTCGCCGCCGCCGTGGGCCGGCACGTCCAGGCGCTCACCGCGAACGGCCAGGCGCCCGACCGGTTCCTCGTACGGGTGAGCCGCCCGCTGCCCGACCTGTGGGCCGATCCGGACAAGATCGACCAGATCCTCGGCAACCTCCTCGAAAATGCGGTGCGACACGGTGACGGAACGGTCACCATCGACGTATCGCCGCATGAGAAGGGAACCGCCGTCACCGTGACCGACGAAGGACCCGGGATCCCCGAGGAGTCGATGGCGCGCGTCTTCACCCGCTTCTGGCGGGGGAGCAAGCGCGGCGGCACCGGCCTGGGCCTGTACATCGTCAAGGGCATCGTCGAGGCCCACGGCGGCACCATCACGGTCGGGCGCGGGCCCGGCGGCGGCGCCGAGTTCCGATTTATCCTGCCCGTCGCCGCCCCGGCCTACCTCACGCAGTAGTCCTGCGGAGCGTCTCGCCAGGCGGCCTACGGGCTCCTCCACCCCCAGCGACCTTTAGACTCGTCCTTTGGCACCTTTGTGTCCTTGTCCGATCGGGTCGATCGAGTCGTCGGGGACCACCAGCCAGCCATCGGAAGTACGGGAAGAGATGTCGGCACCGAACAAGTCGTACGACCCTGTCGAGGTCGAGGCACTGAAACCGGAAGAGATCGAGCGCATGCGGGACGAGGCGCTCGCCGCCTTCGCGTCCGCCGGCGACCTCGACGAGCTTCGCGAGGCGAAGACCGCGCACATGGGCGACCGCTCGCCCCTGGCGCTCGCCAACCGTGAGATCGGAGCCCTGCCGCCCCAGGCGAAGGCCGAGGCGGGCAAGCGCGTCGGCCAGGCCCGCGGCGCCGTGAACAAGGCCTTCGGGGCCCGCACGGTCGAGCTGGAGGCCGAGCGTGACGAGCGGGTGCTCGTCGAGGAGGCGGTGGACGTCACACTGCCCTACGACCGTGTGCCCGCCGGCGCCCGTCACCCCCTGACCACGCTGATGGACCGCATCGCGGACATCTTCGTGGCCATGGGCTACGAGGTCGCGGAGGGGCCCGAGGTCGAGGCGGAGTGGTTCAACTTCGACGCCCTCAACTTCACGCCCGACCACCCGGCGCGCCAGATGCAGGACACCTTCTTCGTCCAGGGGCCGGAAGGCACCGAGGGCGACGAGTCCGGCGTCGTGCTGCGCACCCACACCTCCCCGGTGCAGGCGCGCTCGCTGCTGGAGCGCAAGCCCCCCGTCTACATCGTCTGCCCGGGGCGGGTGTACCGCACCGACGAGCTCGACGCGACGCACACGCCGGTCTTCCACCAGGTCGAGCTGCTCGCCGTGGACGAGGGCCTGACGATGGCGGACCTCAAGGGCACCATGGACCACATGGTCCAGGAGCTGTTCGGCGAGGGCACCACCACGCGCCTGCGTCCGCACTTCTTCCCCTTCACCGAGCCGTCCGCCGAGATGGACATGCAGTGCTACGTGTGTCGCGGCGCGTCGGTGGGCAACCCCGACCGCCCGTGCCGTACCTGCTCCAGCGAAGGCTGGATCGAGCTCGGCGGCTGCGGGATGGTCAACCCCAAGGTGCTCATCGCGTGCGGTGTGGACCCGGAGAAGTACAGCGGGTTCGCCTTCGGGTTCGGCATCGAGCGGATGCTGATGTTCCGTCACAATGTGGAAGACATGCGAGACATGGTCGAGGGTGACGTTCGTTTCACCCGGCCGTTCGGGATGGAGATCTGATGCGGGTCCCGCTTTCTTGGCTGCGGGAGTACGTCGACCTGCCCGCGGGCGAGACCGGTCGTGACGTGGCGGCCAAGCTCGTCGACGCCGGCCTCGAGGTCGAGACCGTCGAGCAGCTCGGCGGCGGGCTCAAGGGCCCCCTCGTCGTCGGCCAGGTGCTGACGATCGAGGAGCTCGAGGGCTTCCGCAAGCCGATCCGTTTCTGCACGGTCGACGTCGGCCAGGCCAACGGCACCGGCGAGCCGCAGGAGATCGTCTGCGGCGCCCGGAACTTCGCCGTGGGCGACAAGGTCGTCGTGGTCCTGCCCGGCGCGGTGCTGCCCGGCGACTTCGCGATCGCCGCGCGCAAGACGTACGGCCGCACGTCGCACGGCATGATCTGCTCCGGCGAAGAGCTGGGCATGGGCGACGACGGCACGCACGGCATCATCGTGCTGCCGCACGAGCACGAGGTCGGTACCGACGCGATCGAGCTGCTCCAGCTCGTCGACGAGGTCCTGCACATCGACGTCACCCCGGACCGCGGCTACTGCATGTCCATGCGCGGTGTCGCACGTGAAACTGCAACGGCATATGGTCTGCCGCTGCGTGACCCGGCACTGCTCGACGTCCCGGCGCCGAACTCCTACGGCTACCTGGTCAAGATCGACGACCCGGCCGGCTGCGACCGCTTCGCCGCGCGCACGGTGACCGGCCTCGACCCCGAGGCGCGCTCCCCGATCTGGCTCACGCGCCGCCTCCAGAAGGCGGGCATGCGCCCGATCTCGCTCGCCGTCGACATCACCAACTACGTGATGCTCGAACTCGGCCAGCCGCTGCACGCCTACGACCGCTCCCGGCTGAACGGTCCCATCGGCGTGCGCCGGGCCGAGCAGGGTGAAGAGCTGGTCACGCTCGACGGCGTCAAGCGCACCCTCGACGCCGAGGACCTGGTGATCACCGACAACAGCGGCCCCATCGGGCTCGCCGGTGTCATGGGCGGCGCCAACACCGAGATCGCCGACTCCGTCACCGAGCCCTTCGACCCCTCCGGCACCGGCCGGGTCACGGGCACCACCGACGTGGTCATCGAGGCCGCGCACTTCGACTCCGTGTCGATCTCGCGCACCGCCCGCCGCCTGAAGCTCTCCTCCGAGGCCTCCAAGCGCTTCGAGCGCGGCGTCGACCCGCAGGCCGCCGCGGCGGCCGCGCAGCGCACCGTCGACCTGCTCGTGCTCCTCGCGGGCGGCACCGCCGAGGCGGGTGTCACCGAGCTCACCGCCCCGGGCGCCCCGCGCACCATCGCGATGAGCGCCGACCACCCTGACCGGGTCGCCGGCATGGAGTACGGCCGCGAGACCGTCGTACGCCGCCTCCAGGAGATCGGCTGCGACGTCCACGGCCAGGACGAACTCGTCGTCACCGTCCCGTCGTGGCGGCCCGACCTCGCCGAGCCCAACGACCTCGCCGAAGAGATCATCCGGCTGGAGGGCTACGGGAACCTCCCGTCCACCCTCCCGCAGGTGCCCTCCGGCCGCGGTCTGACCGCCCGCCAGCAGCTCCACCGCCGGGTCGGCCGCGCGCTGGCAGGCGCCGGCTACGTCGAGGCCCTCAGCTACCCGTTCCTCGGCGAGGGCGTCTTCGACCAGCTCCAGCTGTCCGCGCACGACGCCACCCGCCAGGTGGTCAAGCTGGTCAACCCGCTCTCCGACGAGGAGCCGGCGCTGCGCACCACGCTGCTGCCGGGTCTGCTGGGCGCGCTGCGCCGCAACGACAGCCGGGGCAGCCACGACCTCGCGCTCTTCGAGACCGGTTCGGTCTTCCGGGCCGCCGCGCAGCCGGGTGTCGCCGTACGGCTGCCCGTCGACCGGCGTCCCACCGACGAGGAGATCGCCACCCTGAACGCGGCCCTGCCCGCCCAGCCGCGGTACGCCGCGGTCGTGCTGGCCGGTGCGCGCGAGCAGGCCGGCTGGTGGGGCAAGGGCTACCCGGCCGACTGGGCGGACGCCGTCCAGGCCGCCCGCTCGCTGGCCGTCGAGGCCGGCGCCGAACTGGTCGTCCGCCAGGGCCAGTACGGCCCCTGGCACCCCGGCCGGTGCGCCGAGCTGCTCGTCACCCTGGACGGCGTGGAGACGGTCATCGGCCACGCCGGTGAGCTGCACCCCCGCGTCGTCAAGGCGATGGGCCTGCCGGCCCGCACCAGCGCCATGGAGATCGACTTGGACCGCCTCGCGGCGGCCGGCGGCGAAGCCCTCCAGGCGCCCCGGATCTCCACCTTCCCGGTGGCGACCCAGGACGTCGCGCTGATCGTGGACGCGTCGGTCCCCGCGGCTTCCGTGGAGGCCGCGCTGCGCAAGGGCGCGGGCGAACTGCTGGAGTCCCTGCGGCTGTTCGACGTGTTCACCGGCGAGCAGGTGGGCGAGGGCAAGAAGTCCCTCGCGTACGCGCTGCGCTTCCGCGCGAGCGACCGCACGCTGACGGCCGAGGAGTCCACGGCCGCGCGCGACGCGGCGGTGGCGCTGGCCGGCGAGCGGACCGGGGCGGTGCTGCGGGGCGCGTGATCGCCTGGCTGTACGCCCTGTTCAAGGGCTGTTGAGGGGCGGGTCCGGACCACCGGACCCGCCCTTGCGCGTTGGCGGCGTGGGGGGACACCCGCTCACTCATTGGGGTGAGAACCCGGGGACCCGTGTCGGGTACGTCAGGAGGTCGGAACAATCGTTCCGGCCGGGGGGATCTCACAGGGGCACCGGAACCGGCGCTCACGCCCGCGCGGCTGGTGGCGGGCGTGCACGCCGAGCTGCCGGCCTGCCAACGACCGGTCCTGACCGGGCCGGTGGAGCCGAACCGCGCACCGGGCCGGTGGATGGACCCGGTGCGGATTCGGCCGGGCTCCGTCCGGGACCCGGCGACCAACCGGGCCACGGCGGAACCGTGGCGCGCCGCCCGTCCGCCATGGAGTGTCGGGCAGACAGCAGGACGGGCGACGCGGTGCCGGGTCGTCGCACTGTACGAGGGGGAGCCGACGACCCGGACGGCCTCTTTGGCGAGGCTCTTCAGTGAAGCGCCGAACGGCCCTTCCGCGGGAGGGTGCGTATCGCATTTATGCGCGTACTCAGTTCACACCCCGTGTGAATCAGGCGCTGTACACCCCGTGTGAATCAGGCGCTGTACACCCCGTGTGAATCAGCTGCTGTACAACCCGTGTGAATCGGATACCCATTAGCCTGAATCCGACGAGCCCTTGGAGGGGCACATGCAGCCCAACGACCTGCTCGACGCCCTCCTCACCGAGGCGGGCATGTCCCACGCCGGGCTCGCCGCGCACGTCAATCAAGCGGGCCGGACCCGTGGACTCGCGCTGCGCTACGAGCACACGGCGGTCTCCCGCTGGCTGAAGGGGCAGCGCCCGCGCGGCCAGGTGCCGGACCTGATCTGCGAGGTCCTGGGAGGACGGCTGCACCGGCCCGTCGGGCTCGACGACATCGGGTTCGGGATCCCCGGCCAGCCGGGGCCGCACACGACCCGGCTCAGCGGCTTCGTCGACCGGGCCACCGCCCTGTGGCGTTCCGACGAGCTGGGCCGGCCCGCGCAGTTCACCGCCGAGGCGGTCACCGGCACCCCGGCCGTGATCCCGGTGTGGGAGTGGGAGAACCCGCCCGAGGACGCCGACGTCTCCCGCGAGGGCCCGCACCGCGTCGGACCCGAGCACATCGAGATCCTGCGGGCCGCCCGCGCCCACTACGAGCTGATGTACCGGCGGGCCGGCGGGATGGCCACCCGGGCCCGCATCGTGCGCTTCCTCGGCACGGAGACCGCGCCGATGCTGCGCGGGAGTTACCCCGACCAGCTCGGCCGGCTGCTGCACCGGGCCACCGGATCGCTGGTCGCGGTCGCGGGGATCTGCGCGTACGACTCCGACGCCCACGGGCTGGCCCAGCGGTACTTCCACCAGGCGCTGCGGCTCGCGAAGGCCAGCGGGGACCGGGGACTCGGGGCGTACGTGATCGCCCTGCTGGTCAACCAGTCGCTGCACCTGCGGGAGTACCGCCAGGCCGTCGCCTTCGCCGAGGCCGCGCTGCGGGCCGCCGGGCGGCACACCACCCCGGCGCTGGCCGCCGACCTCTACGCGATGCAGGCCAAGGCGTACGCCCAACTCGGCGACACCGCCGCGGCGTTGTCCTGCATCCGGCGCGCCGAGGCGGCCGCCGAGCGGATCCGGCCCGGCACGGAGCCGGACGAGACCGGCTACGTGGAGCCCGGGCTGGTCAACGTACAGGTGGCCGAGGCGCTGCTCAGCCTCGGGGAACTGGACGCCGCGCACGAGCAGGCCGCCGAGGCGGTGGGGACTCCGGCGCACGACCGGGGCCGGGTGCACCGGCTGGCGATGCTGTGCGAGATCCAGTTGCGCCAGGGGGAGGCCGACCGGGCCGTGGCGGCCGCGGCCGAAATGGCCGAGCGGGCCAAGGGGATGGAGTCGCAGCGGCTTCGCGACCGGCTGCGGGCGGTCCGCGAACAGCTGTTGACCAGCGGTTGCGCGGACGCCGAGGAGACCGCGCAGCTCATCGACGGGGCGCTGCGCGTTCCCCTGTGACGGCTTGAACTGCTGCCATGTTGCCACCTACGGATCGGAAGGTGGCAGAACCGTGCAGTGGATGAACCTGAGTGAGCAGACCGTGTACAAGAACCGCTGGTTCGACGTGAACCTCGCCGATGTGGAACTCCCCGACGGCCGGCACCTGGACCACTTCGTCATCCGGCTGCGGCCGGTCGCCGTCGCCACGGCCGTCAACGCGGCCAACGAGGTGCTCCTGCTGTGGCGGCACCGGTTCATCACCGACAGCTGGGGCTGGGAGCTGCCCGCCGGGGTGGTCGAGGACGGCGAGTCCGTCGAGTCGGCGGCCGCGCGGGAGATGGAGGAGGAGTCGGGCTGGCGGCCCGGCCCGCTCCACCACCTGATGACCGTGGAGCCCTCCAACGGGCTGACGGACGCCCGCCACCACCTCTACTGGGCGGACGGGGCCACGTACATCGGCGACCCGGAGGACGCCTTCGAGTCCTCACGCCGGGAATGGGTCCCGCTGAAACTCGTACCCGACATGATCGCGCGCGGGGAGATCCCGGCCGCCAACATGGCGGCCGGGCTGCTCCTGCTGCACCACCTGCGGCTCGGCCGGCCGTAGGGCCGGGACTCAGGCGTACGGGTAGAAGCCCGAGCCCGTCTTGCGGCCCAGGCGGCCCGCGTCGACCATCCGCTGGAGCAGCGGGGGAGCGGCGTACAGCGGCTCCTTGAACTCGGCATACATGCTGTCGGCCACCGAGGCCACGGTGTCCAGGCCGATCAGGTCCGCCAGCTTCAGCGGGCCCATCGGGTGGGCGCAGCCCAGCTCCATGCCGTTGTCGATGTCCTCGCGGCTCGCGATGCCCGACTCGAACATCCGGATCGCGGACAGCAGGTACGGGATGAGCAGCGCGTTGACCACGAAGCCGGAACGGTCCTGGGCGCGGATCGCGTGCTTGCCCAGCACGTCCCGCACCAGGGCCTCGGCCCGCTTGACCGTCTCGTCGCCCGTGGTCAGCGCCGGGATCAGCTCGACGAGCTGCTGCACCGGGGCCGGGTTGAAGAAGTGGATGCCGATGACCTGGTCGGGCCGCGAGGTCGCGACGGCCAGCTTGACCAGCGGAATCGAGGAGGTGTTGGAGGCGAGGATCGCGTCCGGGCGGGTGATCACCTGGTCGAGGACCTGGAAGATCTCCGTCTTGACCTGCTCGTTCTCGACGACCGCCTCGATGACGAGGTCACGGTCGGCGAACTCGCCGAGGTCGGTGGTGAAGCTGAGGCGGGCCAGGGTGGCGTCCCGCTCCTCCTCGCTGATCTTGCCGCGTTCGGCGGCCTTGGTCAGGGAATTGTGCAGGCGGGTGCGCCCGATCTCCAGGGCCTCGCCGGTGGTCTCGGCGACCTTCACCTCAAGACCGCTGCGGGCACACACCTCGGCGATGCCCGCGCCCATCTGGCCGCAGCCCACCACGCCGACGCGTGCGATGTCGGTCGGGAGGGTAGAGAGGTCCGTCACATCGTGCCTTTCGCTGCTCATCCATCGCGGGTCCCCCGTATCGGCAGTGGTAACTGCATTCCGGCGCCCGCCACGCCCCCCGACGTTACCCCCGACCTTCAGCCGCGTGGCGGGCCGGGGCAGGCATGCTGAGCGCACACATTGCAATGTCACGCTATGAAATGGAGGCATCACATGGTGTACATCGGACGGCGCAGTCTGCTGGGGGGCGCTGCGGGGGCGCTGGCCTCGGCGGCCGTGGGCACGGCGGCTTCGGCGGCGGCTTCGGCGACGGGTTCGGCGGCGGCGGGGGCGGGTGGTGCGCGGGGCGCGGTGACGGCCGCCGAGTTCCGGGGGATGTGGATCGCGTCCGTACACAACGTCGACTGGCCCTCCAGGACCGGTCTGTCCGCCGGAAAGCAGCGCGACGAACTGCTCGGGCTCCTCGACACCGCCGTCGAGCGCCGACTGAACGCCGTGATCCTCCAGGTCCGGCCGACGGCCGACGCGATGTGGCCCGGCGCGCGGGAGCCCTGGTCGCAGTGGCTGACCGGGCAGCAGGGCCGCGATCCGGGCTGGGACCCGCTGGGTACGGCGGTCACCGAGGCGCACGCCCGGGGCCTGGAGCTGCACGCCTGGTTCAACCCGTACCGGGTGGCCAACCACGACGACCCGGGACGCCTGGCCCCCTCGCACCCGGCCCGCCTCAATCCCGGCTGGCTCGTCCGCTACGGCGGCAAGCTGTACTACAACCCCGGCCTCCCGAAGGTGCGGGCCTTCGTCCAGGAGGTGGTGCTCGACGCCGTCGCCCGCTACCCGGTCGACGGGGTGCACTGGGACGACTACTTCTACCCGTACCCGGTGAGCGGGCAGTACTTCGACGACGACGAGGCCTACGAGCTGTACGGAGGCTCGTTCGCCTCCCGCGCCGACTGGCGCCGCCACAACACCGACACCCTCGTCCGCGAGATGTCGGGCCGGCTGCGGGCGCGGCACCCGGCGGTGCGGTTCGGGATCAGCCCGTTCGCGGTCTGGCGCAACGACGATGTCGACCCGCTCGGCTCCCGCACGCGGGCGGGCGTGGCGACGTACGACGACCTCTACGCGGACACCCGCAAGTGGGTCACCGAGCGCTGGATCGACTACGTCGTGCCGCAGGCGTACTGGCACATCGGACACCCGAGCGCCGACTACGCCAAGATCGTGCCGTGGTGGGCGCGGACGGTCGCGGGCACGGGTGTGGACCTCTACATGGGGGAGGGGCTGTACCGCTGCGATCCGAAGAGTCCCACCCCCGCCTGGCGTGATCCGGCGGAGCTGTCGCGGCACGTGCGGCTGGCCCGGGGTCATGCCGAGGTCCGCGGCCACAGCTACTTCTCGGCGAAGCAGGTGGTCGCGGATCCCACGGGAGCGATGGCCAGGGTCGTCGCCGACCACTACCCGACGGCGGCGCCGCCGCGCTGAATCGGCCGGGGCCCGTCAGTGGGCGGCTTCGTCCGGGTGCTTGATCGTGCAGTCCGGTCCGGGAGCCATGAGCGCTTCATGTCCGTCCTGGAAGCGGACCCGGTAGGGCGGGGTCCCGTTCTCGCCCAGCACCTGGGTGATCTCGCCCACCTTGTCGGCCTTCCCGACGACATTGCCGTGCTGCACCAGCTGGTCGCCTTCGGTCGCACGCATGGTGACCTCCTCATGGCGGTCTGATCTGTTCCGATCCGATCCGGTGTTAGCAGTTTAGGGCGAATCGGGGCTATTTGACCCGCTGGGTCACGGTGATGCAGATCAGCACCGCGCAAGCGGCCACCGGTGTGGCCGGGGAGAGCTGCTCGCCGAGCAGCGCCACCGACCAGACCAGGGTCAGCAGCGGCTGGGCCAGTTGGAGCTGGCTGGCCCGGGGTGCGCCGATCGCCGCCATGCCCCGGTACCAGACGTACAGGCCGAGGAAGGTGGAGCCGGCCGCCGCCCAGAGCAGCCCGGCCAGCCCGTGGCCGGTGAGGTGCACCGGCTCGTACGCGAGCCCGAGCGCGGAGCCGGCCAGGCTGAGCGGCAGGCACAGCACCAGCGCCCAGCCGATCACCTGCCAGCCGGGCAGGAGCCGCGCGAGCCGTCCGCCCTCGGTGTATCCGGCCGCGCACACCAGCAGCGCCCCGAAGAGGTAGGCGTCCCCGCCCGACAGGGAGCCGCCGCTCTGGGCGAGCGTGAAGCCGAGCACGACGGCGGCCCCGGCGACGGCCGCGACCCAGAACCGGCGTGGGGGACGGGCGCCGGTGCGCAGGGCGGAGAGGGCGGCCGTGGTGAGCGGCAGCAGGCCGACCACGACGGCGGCGTGCGAGGTGGTGGAGGTCTGGAGCGCGAGCGTGGTGAGCAGCGGGAAGCCGACGACCACCCCGGCGGCGACGACAGCGAGCCCCGCCCAGTGCTCGCGCGCGGGCAGCGGCACCCGGCCGGCGAGCAGGAAGCCACCCGCGATGACGGCGGCCAGCACGCTGCGCAGGGCGACGAGCGACCAGGGGCCGAAGCTCTCCAGGCCCCAGGCGGTGGCGGGGAAGGTCAGCGAGAAGGCGACGACGCCGAGCGCGGCGAGGGCCGTACCGGTGCGTGCGCTGGTGCCGAAGGCGGATCCGGTGTCGCCTGCGATGGTGGCGTCGGCTCCAACCGCTATCGCAGTCCGGTGAGTAGCGCTATTCTGTGCTGTCATGTATGAGCGTAGCAGCATGGCGGAACTGGCAGAATCCCTGAGGTCGGAAGTCGACCGCTACCCGGTAGATGGAAAGCTGCCCTCCAGCCGGGCCCTCGTGGAGCGCTACCGCGTCAGCCCCGTCACGGTCTCGCGGGCCCTGGCCCAGCTCGCCGCCGAAGGCCTCGTCGTCACCCGTCCCGGCGCCGGGGTGTTCCGCGCCCGCCCGCGTACGGCGGAGCCCGCGCCCGGGGACACCTCCTGGCAGGAGGTCGCGCTCAGCGCCGACGGGGCCGGGGAGATCGTCCCGCGTTCCGTGGACGCCTCCGGCGTGCTGATCTCACTGACCGCGCCGCCGCCCGGCGTCATCGAGCTCAACAGCGGCTACCTGCACCCGTCCCTCCAGCCCGAGCGGGCCATGGCCGCGGCCCTGGCCCGCGCCGGCCGCCGGCCCGGAGCCTGGGGGCGGCCTCCCGTGGAGGGACTGCCCGAACTGCGCGACTGGTTCGCCCGGGAGATCGGCGGCGCCGTCGCGGCCGCCGACGTACTGGTCACCGCGGGCGGACAGAGCGCCCTGACCACCGCCCTGCGGGCGCTGGCCCCGCCCGGCGCGCCGATCCTGGTGGAATCGCCCACCTACCCCGGGCTGCTGGCCATCGCCCGAGCCTCCGGCTGCCGGCCCGTCCCCGTCCCGGTGGACGCCGACGGCGTCCGGCCGGAGCTGCTGGCCGCCGCCTTCGAAGCGACGGGCGCGCGGGTCTTCGTATGCCAGCCGCTGTTCCAGAACCCGACCGGCGCCGTGCTGTGCGCCGCGCGGCGGACCGAGGTGCTGCGGATCGCGCGCGCCGCCGGAGCCTTCGTCGTGGAGGACGACTACGCCCGGGCGCTGGCCCACGAGGACGCCGGGCCGCTGCCCGCCACGCTGGCGGCCGAGGACACGGACGGCGTGGTCGTACACGTCCGCTCCCTGACCAAGGTCACGTCGCCGAGCCTGCGGGTCGGGGCGCTCGCCGCCCGCGGCCCGGTGCTGGACCGGCTGCGCGCCATCCAGGTCGTCGACAGCTTCTTCGTACCCCGGCCGCTCCAGGAAGCCGCCCTCGAACTCGTCGGCGCGCCCGCCTGGCCGCGCCACCTGCGGGCCGTCTCCGCCGAACTGCGCCACCGGCGCGACGTGCTCGCAGGAGCCCTGCGGCGGGAACTGCCGGACGCCGAACTGCCGCATCTGCCCGCCGGGGGCTACCAGTTGTGGGTGCGCCCCGGCGGGAGCGGCGACGACGCGGCCTTCGCGGCGGCGGCCCTGCGCGCCGGGGTCGCGGTCGCGCCCGGCCGCCCGTACTTCTGCGCCGAGCCGCCGGCTGCGTACGTCCGGCTCAGCTTCGCCGGGGTTTCGGGCCCCGGGGAACTGGTGGAGGCCGTCCAGCGCCTGCGCGGCGGGCTTCCGCGCGCTGTGCCGGGCGCGGACCGCGCGGACGCCTGAACCGCCGCGTCCGGACGCTTGACCCCGCGCGGCCTGCGGCTCACCATCGCCGCATGCATGTTCGGGTCTCGCTCGTCGCCGCAGCCCGTGGTTCCTCGCTGCTCGCCGAGCGCTTCGACGAAGACCGCCCGCTCGACGGGGCCGGGTGGCGCGCGGTGGAGTCCGCCGCGCGCGGGCTGCTGCCGCTGGGCGCCGCCGAACTCCGCTACTGCTCCCCCACCCCGCGCAGCCGGGCCACGGGGGAGGCCCTCGGGTACGCCCCGCTCGCCCAGCCCGCACTGCGCGGCTGCGACATGGGCCGCTGGCGGGGGCTGACCCTGGCCGAGGTGACCGCCCGTGAGCCTGGGGCGGTGGAACTCTGGCTCGCCGATCCGCGGGCCGCCCCGCACGGCGGGGAATCCCTGCTGGCCTTCATCTCCCGCGTCGGCGGCTGGCTCGACACCCGGCCCGCCGACGACGGCGGCGCGATCGTGGCGGTGGCGGAGCCCACGGTGGTCCGCGCCGCCCTGGTCTACGCCCTGAAGGCGCCCCCGATGACGTACTGGAACGTGGACGTCCGCCCGCTGTCCACGCTCACCCTGACGGGCTGGTCCGGCGCCTGGCACCTCTCCCTCCAGGCCCCGGCGTAGCGGGCGCCGTCGCCGAAATCCCGGTTGAGGCCGACCCCTCGGCTGGCTGCTCTACCGTTCCTAGGGGAATTGGCCGGTGTTGGCCGATTCCCCGTATTCCAGACGTTTCGGTCTGGTGCCCCGCGAACGGTCTTCGGGGGCGCGGGGGCCGGGATCGAGCTTGGCGTACTCGCGTCTTCTCCGCTGGCTGCGGTGCGCGGCATCCTCACGGGTCCGGTGGTCCCTGCCTGCCGTGGCCATTGGCTCCAGCCCGCCGGGTAGCTCTCTCGGTGCGATCTCTCTGGACGCACCCAGTCACACCAAGGCGATAGCGGCCGGAACCCGGAACCACGATCGAAGCCGACCCTAGCCCACCTTCCCGGCAATCCACGTCACCCACACGAGCGAACCAGTGGCCGACGACGGCCTACAACCGAATCAACAGAGATCTTCATGTGGGCCTCCTCCGACCTGCGGCGCGGGATCCGGCCCGACACGGTCAGCGCCATCGAGGTCAGCATCGCCACCGACCGGCAGGGCGAGGGACTGTCCGGCCGGATGCTGGCCGCGATGCGCGAGAGCGTCCGCGCCGCCGGCTTCACGGAGCTCGTGGCCCCGGTCAGGCCGAGCGGGAAGCCGGCCGAGCCCGACACTCCCATCGAGGAGTACGCGTACCGCGTCCGCGAGGACGGTCTCCCGTACGACCCGTGGCTACGGGTCCACGCGCGCGCGGGGGCGGTCATCGACTCGGTGGCCCCGCTGTCGATGACCATCAGCGGCTCGCTGGAGGAGTGGCGGGAGTGGACCGGACTGCCCTTCGACGCGTCGGGGCCGGTACGGGTGCCCGGGGCGCTGACACCGGTCCGGTGCGAACTGGAGCAGGGCTACGCGGTGTACGTCGAGCCGAACGTGTGGGTGCGCCATTCGCTCAGCGCGTTGTAGCGGCGCCGCCGGTGGGGCTGCCACGGGGGCGATCCGCCGCTTGACGCGTTCGGGTTGAACGCGTTCAGGCGTTGTGAGCGTGCCCGGGTTCATGTGGCGGCGCTGACCTCGCCGAGGCGGCAGCCGGCGTGCGCGCGGTTCGCGGCGAAGGGACGATGAGAGGGGAGAATCCTCCCGGAGGCCGCGATCGATCTCATCCAGGGGGCCATCGGAGCTGCGCCATGACCAACCAGAGGATCGGCCGCGACATCACCGTCCTCGGGGACGCCCTCGAAGTCCCCGGACTCGGTTTCCTGCCGGTCAACGCGTTCGTTCTGCACGCCCGGGAGCCGGTCGTCGTGGACACCGGCCTGGGGCTGCCCGACCGGGACTTCCTGCGGACGCTCGGCTCCGCGATCGACCCGGCGGACGTCCGGTGGATCTGGCTGACCCACCCCGACCGGGATCACACCGGAGGCCTGTTCGCCCTGCTGGAGGCGGCCCCGCGGGCCAGGGTGGTCACCACGTTCATCGGCGCCGGCATCATGTCCACCGAGCGGCCGCTGCCCCTGGACCGGGTCTTCCTGCTCAACCCCGGTCAGACCCTCGACGTCGGCGACCGCTCTCTCACCGCCTTCCGGCCGCCGCTCTTCGACAACCCGGCGACCGTCGGCTTCTACGACGACCGCTCGCAGGCCGTCTTCAGCTCCGACTGCTTCGGCGCGCCCATGGCGAGCGAGGAGCTCGCGGCGGGCGGCGACGCGGGCGCGGTCGACGCCGAGCAGCTGAGGGCGGGGCAACTGCTGTGGGCGGCGGTGGACAGCCCGTGGGTGCACAACACGGACCGCGACAAGTACCTCGCCACCGTCGAGCCGCTGCGGGTGATGGACGCGCAGTTCGTGTTCTCAACCCACCTGCCGCCGGCCACCGGGATCGCCGCCCGCATGATCGAGACGGTGAGCGCCGCACCGGACGCCGACCCGTTCATCGGCCCGGACCAGCAGGCCCTGGAGCAGATGCTCGCGGGCTTCGAACCGGCCGGCCCGGCGACCCCGGCACCCGAGGGCGCCGTACCCGTCACGCCGACCTGAGGCCGTGGGGCCGGGGCCGCGGGCGCCGTCCCGTCAGCGTTCCGACAGCTCCGACGGGGCCTCCTGGACCACCCAGCCGTTGCCGTCCGGGTCCTCGAAGGACATGAACGAGTTCCAGGTGTCGCCCTTGCCGTCCTCCCAGCCCGTCGCGCCGACGTGGCGCACCGGGGAGACGTCCACGCCCCGGCTCACCAGCTCCTCCCGGGCCGCCTCGATGTCGGTGACACAGATCTGGAGACCCTGCAGCGTGCCGGGAGCCATCGCCTTCGTCCCGGGCGCCGGGGGCATCCCCTCCAGCATCGCGACCGAACACCGCGAGCCGGGCGGGGTCATCTGGATGATGCGCACGCCGGGGGCGACCTCGTCATCGAGGTCGACCTTGAAGCCGACCTTGTCGGCGTAGAACTCCTTCGCCCGATCCATGTCGCTGACGGGCACCGGGACGACTTCGAGCGTCCAGTTCATGAAAACTCTCCTCGGATCGTGCGGCAGGGCGCCATCACGGTCCCCCATGAAGGAGCCCCACGCACGCCGAAACGCCAGTTCGGTCCGCGTCGGTGAAGGCCGGGGCGCGGGGGCGAGTGCGGTACTGCCTGCCCGGCCACCGGCGAAAAGGCCTTTGCATAAAACTGCAGAGTTACGTATAGTCATGCCATCGAGGAGGAGGTCCCATGGTGGTACGTGTAGCGGTGGCCGGAGCGAGCGGGTACGCGGGCGGAGAAGTGCTGCGCCTGTTGCTCTCGCACCCCGAGGTGGAGATCGGCGCGCTGACCGGGAACTCCAACGCCGGACAGCCTCTCGGCGCGCTCCAGCCGCACCTCGTGCCGCTGGCCGGGCGGACCCTGGAGGCCACCACGCCCGAGGTCCTGGCCGGGCACGAGGTCGTCTTCCTGGCGCTGCCGCACGGCCAGTCCGCCGCCGTCGCCGCGCAGCTCGGCGAGGACGTGCTCGTCGTCGACATGGGCGCCGACCACCGGCTGAAGGACTCCGCCGACTGGGACGCGTTCTACGGCGCCCCGCACGCCGGGACCTGGCCGTACGGCCTTCCCGAGCTGCCCGGCGCCCGCGCCGCCCTGGAGGGCACCAAGCGCATCGCCGTCCCCGGGTGCTTCCCGACCGCCGTCTCGCTCGCGCTCTTCCCCGCCTACCAGGCGCAGCTCGCCGAGCCGGAGGCCGTGATCGTCGCCGCCACCGGCACCTCGGGCGCGGGCAAGGCGCTCAAGCCGCACCTGCTCGGCTCCGAGGTGATGGGCTCCGTGAGTCCGTACGGTGTCGGCGGCGGGCACCGGCACACCCCCGAGATGGTGCAGAACCTGTCCCCGCTCGCGGGCCGCCAGGTCTCCGTCTCCTTCACCCCGACCCTGGTGCCGATGCCCCGCGGCATCCTGGCCACCTGCTCGGCCAAGGCCCTCCCGGGCGCCACCGCCGAGTCGGTCCGCGCCGCCTACGAGAAGGCGTACGCCGACGAGCCGTTCGTCCACCTCCTCCCCGAGGGGCAGTGGCCGTCCACCCAGTCCGTCTACGGCTCCAACGGCGTCCATGTCCAGGTGGCGTACGACGAGGCCGCGCAGCGGATCATCGCCATCAGCGCCATCGACAACCTGACGAAGGGCACCGCCGGCGGCGCGGTGCAGAGCATGAACATCGCCCTCGGGCTCCCCGAGGGCCTGGGTCTTTCCACGATCGGAGTGGCACCGTGAGCGTCACGGCAGCACAGGGATTCACGGCGGCGGGCATCGCCGCCGGGATCAAGGCAAACGGCAACCCCGACCTGGCCCTCGTGGTCAACAACGGGCCGCGTCTGGCCGCCGCGGGCGTCTTCACCTCCAACCGTGTCAAGGCCGCGCCGGTGCTCTGGTCCGAGCAGGTCCTGCGGGGCGCCGCCGTCAGCGCCGTCGTCCTCAACTCGGGCGGCGCCAACGCCTGCACCGGCCCCAAGGGCTTCCAGGACACCCACGCCACCGCGGAGAAGGTGGCCGAGGCCCTGGGCGGCGAGCACAACGCCGGGGAGATCGCGGTCGCGTCCACCGGCCTGATCGGCGTCCTGCTCCCCATGGACAAGCTGCTGCCCGGCATCGACACCGCCGTGGCCGCCCTGTCCGCCGACGGCGGCGAGGCGGCCGCCATCGCCATCAAGACCACCGACACCGTGCACAAGACGGCCACGGTTTCCCGCGACGGCTGGACGGTGGGCGGTATGGCCAAGGGCGCGGGCATGCTCGCTCCGGGCCTGGCCACCATGCTCGTCGTCCTCACCACGGACGCCGACGTGGAC
The DNA here is from genome assembly GCF_053591315.1 of Streptomyces sp. NPDC003042. NCBI lineage: Bacteria > Bacillati > Actinomycetota > Actinomycetes > Kitasatosporales > Streptomycetaceae > Streptomyces > Streptomyces sp. NPDC003042. Next base: position 91,168 of record NZ_JBSFTP010000014.1, on the reverse strand, counting down.
AGCGCCACCCTCGACAAGGCGCTGCGCGACGCGACCCGCACCACCTTCGACCGGGTCGACTCCGACGGCTGCATGTCGACCAACGACACGGTGCTGCTGCTCGCCTCCGGCGCGTCCGGCCAGGTGCCGGCGTACGGGGAGTTCGCGGAGGCCGTACGGACGGTCTGCGACGACCTCGCCCGCCAGCTCATCGGCGACGCCGAGGGCGCGAGCAAGGACATCCGCATCGAGGTCGTCGGCGCGGCGAGCGAGGACGACGCGGTCGAGGTCGGCCGGTCCATCGCCCGCAACAACCTGCTCAAGTGCGCCATCCACGGCGAGGACCCCAACTGGGGCCGGGTGCTCTCCGCCATCGGCACCACCAAGGCCGCCTTCGACCCGGACCGGCTGAACGTGGCCATCAACGGCGTCTGGGTGTGCAAGAACGGTTCCGTCGGCGAGGACCGCGACCTGGTCTCGATGAAGGACCGCGAGGTCCGCATCACCGCCGACCTGGCCACCGGCAGTCAGTCGGCCGTCATCTGGGCCAACGACCTGACGGCCGAGTACGTCCACGAGAACAGCGCGTACAGCTCATGAGTACCGCCAGGAAGCACACCGCGCTGCCCAAGGCCGAGATCCTCATCGAGGCCCTGCCCTGGCTCACCCGGCACAACGGCAAGATCGTCGTCATCAAGTTCGGCGGCAACGCCATGATCGACGAGGACCTGAAGGCGGCCTTCGCCCAGGACGTGGTCTTCCTGCGGCAGGCCGGCCTGCGGCCCGTCGTGGTGCACGGCGGAGGCCCGCAGATCAACGCCCAGCTCGACAAGCAGGGCCTGGTCAGTGAGTTCAAGGCCGGCCTGCGCGTCACCACGCCGGAGGCGATGGACGTCGTACGGATGGTCCTGGCGGGTCAGGTCCAGCGCGAGCTGGTCGGGCTGCTCAACCAGCACGGGCCGCTCGCCGTCGGCATGACCGGCGAGGACGCCCACACCATCACCGCGGTCAAGCACAGCCCGGAGATCGACGGCGAGCTCGTCGACATCGGGCGGGTCGGCGAGATCACCGCGATCGACACCGGCGCGATCGAGGCGCTGCTGGCGGACGGCCGGATCCCGGTCATCTCCTCCATCGCGCGCAGCGCCGATGACCACCATGTGTACAACGTCAACGCTGACACTGCAGCAGCGGCGCTCGCCGCCGCACTCGGCGCGGAGACGCTGATGGTCCTCACCGACGTCGAGGGCCTCTACGCGGACTGGCCGAGCAGCGACGAGGTCATCAGCCGGCTCACCGTCAGCGAGCTGGAGAAGCTGCTGCCGGACCTGTCGAGCGGCATGGTGCCCAAGATGGAGGGCTGCCTGCACGCGGTGCGCGGCGGCGTGGGCACCGCCCGGGTGATCGACGGGCGCGTCCAGCACTCGATCCTGCTGGAGATCTTCACCGACGAGGGAATCGGCACGATGGTCGTGCCCGACGAGCGGCAAGGGGGAGCGGCATGACGACGGGGACCGGCGGCAACCAGGAGTACAGCGCCCGCTGGCAGGGTGCGCTGACCGACAACTACGGCACCCCGGCGCTCGCGCTCGTACGCGGCGAAGGCGCCCAAGTGTGGGACGCGGACGGCAAGCGGTACACCGACTTCGTCGGCGGCATCGCGGTCAACGCCCTCGGCCACGCCCACCCGGCGATCGTCGCGGCCGTGACCGGGCAGATCTCCACCCTCGGCCACGTCTCCAACCTCTACGCCTCCGAGCCGGTCCTCGCGCTCGGCGAGCGGCTGCTCCAGCTCTCCGGCCGCGAGGGCCGGGTCTTCTTCTGCAACTCCGGTGCCGAGGCCGTAGAAGCCGCCTTCAAGATCGGCCGGCTGGCCGGGCGGACCCACATGGTCGCCACCACCGGCGGCTTCCACGGCCGCACCATGGGCGCCCTCGCGCTCACCGGCCAGCCGGCGAAGCAGACCCCCTTCCTGCCGCTGCCCGGCGACGTCACGCACGTCCCGTACGGCGACGTGGAGGCCCTGCGGGCCGCCGTCACCGAGGACACCGCGCTCGTCGTCATCGAGCCGATCCAGGGCGAGAACGGCGTCGTCGTGCCCCCCGCCGGGTATCTGACGGCCGCCCGCGAGATCACCCGCGCCACCGGCACGCTGCTGGTCCTCGACGAGGTGCAGACCGGCATCGGGCGCTGCGGCCAGTGGTTCGAGCACCAGGCCCACGAGGGTGTGGAGCCCGATCTGGTCACCCTCGCGAAGGGCCTGGGCGGCGGGCTGCCGATCGGCGCCGTGCTCGCGTTCGGGGCCGCCGCCGAGCTGCTCCGGCCCGGCCAGCACGGCACGACCTTCGGCGGGAACCCGGTCGCCTGCGCCGCCGGCCTCGCCGTGATCGACACCATCGCCGCCGACGGACTGCTCGACCAGGTCAAGGCGCGGGGCGAGCGGCTGCGCTCCGGAATCGAGCACCTGAGCGACGGGAACGGCCATGCGCTCGTCTCCCATGTCCGTGGAGCGGGCCTTCTGCTGGGTATCGTGCTGACCGAGCCGCTCGCAGCCCAGGTGCAGCAGGCGGCTCAGGACGCCGGCTTCCTGGTCAACGCGCCCGCCCCCGACGTCGTACGGCTCATGCCCCCGTACGTACTCTCCGAGGCCGAGGTGGACGCGTTCCTCCAGGCCCTGCCCGGCATCCTCGACGCAGCCCACGGGGACGGATCCGGAGAATGAGACGACGATGAGCCAGGCCCAGGACAACGAGCACGGCGGCCAGGCCGTCCCGCAGACCCGCACCGCCCGCCACCGCCGGATCGTGGACATCCTCAACCGGCAGCCGGTCCGCTCCCAGAGCCAACTGGCCAAGCTGCTCGCCGACGACGGGCTGAGCGTCACCCAGGCGACGCTCAGCCGGGACCTCGACGAGCTGGGCGCGGTGAAGATCCGCAACACCGGCGGCGAGCTGATCTACGCGGTTCCCAGCGAGGGCGGCTTCCGCACCCCGCAGGCGCCGCTCGGCGAGTCCGCGAAGGAGGAGCGCATGCGGCGCCTCTCCGGGGAACTGCTGATCTCGGCGGAGGCCTCCGCGAACCTCGTGGTCCTGCGCACCCCGCCGGGCGCCGCGCAGTTCCTCGCCTCGGCGATCGACCAGGCCGAACTCCAGGAGATCCTCGGCACGATCGCGGGCGACGACACCCTGATGCTGATCAGCCGCGACCCGGCGGGCGGCCAGGCCCTCGCCGACCACCTGCTGCGGCTGGCGCAGAAGGAGAGCTGACCGCCGGTCAGTATCGCGTGACGGCCAGGGCCCCGGACGCGGTGCCGACCGCGATGTGCGGGCGGCGGCGGGGGTCCGCCCAGCGCAGGATCGCCCGCATGGCCCGCTCCGGTACGGACACGCAACCGGCCGTCGCGCCCTCGCCGTTGGCGTGCAGGAAGATCCCGGCGCCCCGGCCGCGTACGGGCCGGTCGTAGTTGAAGCCGATCACCAGCGCGTGCGCGTACGGGGCCTCGTACGTCACGAGGTGTTCGGCCTCGCCCGGCGCGCAGTCGGCGGGCAGCGGCTCGGCCCAGCGGTTGTAGCTGGTCGAGGCGTTGTCCTGGCACCACCACGAATCGCCGGTCACCCGCTGGTAGCGGTAGGCCGTCCCGGCCGGCGCCCGCCGGATTCCGAAGGCGTACGGGAGGTCGTACAGGCCCGTCGGAGTGGTGCTGGTGCCCTGCGTGCGGGTCGCGCCCTCCGTGAGGCCGTTCGCCCCGAAGCGGGCGGGCGCGCTCCCGGCCTCGTACCATCGGCCCGCGCGCCGGTCCCACCACGTCAGCCGGCCCGTCGTGGACCCGGCGGCGGGTGCGACGGCGGTGATGAGCTGGCTGCCGCCGCCGGTGTCGGCGAGGCGGGCGGGCAGCGGGGCTGAGCCGGAGGGGAACGGGCCGGCGAGGATCAGCGCGCCGGTGAGTCCGGACAGTAGAGCGTTACGCAGCACACGTCAGACCGTACGGGCCGGAAGGGGCAACGGCAGCGCAGGCAGGCCGTCGAGGCTCGTCCCGATGAAATCCTTCTTCTCGCAGTACTCCGCGAACTCCTCGTCCGTCTTGCGGCCGAAGTACTCCGCGTGGAGGGTGCGCTCGCCCTGGTACTCCATGGAGGGGACGGCGTATCCGCAGGAATCGGAGATCCGGCGGGCGCGCACCACGATCACGGCACGGGCTGACGGCCCGTCGGCCTCGCCGAACAGCCCGATCAGCCCGGCCCAGCGGGGATCGTCGCGGAACACCACCTCACCCTCACCGTGCACGCGCACGATCTTGGGCGGCCCGGTGAACGCGCACCACATGAGCGTGACCCGGCCGTTCTCCCGCACGTGGGCGATGGTCTCGGCGTGGCTGCCGCCGAAGTCCAGGTAGGCGAGAGTCTGTTCGTCGATGACGACGAGGGTTCCGGCACGGCCCTTGGGGGACAGGTTGACGTGCCCGTCACCGGCGAGGGGGGCGGTCGCGGTGAAGAAGACCGGCTGCTCCTCGATGAAGGTGCGCAGTCGGCCGTCTATGCGTTCGTAGTGTTTTCCCATGATCCGATTGTGACACTGGCCGGAATCGGTCGGGGAATTTCACCCCTTGAGACCCAGCCGGCGAGGATGCCGGCCCCGGACCGTCGTCCCGGCCGGCACCCGCACGAGTCGCGCGTCCGCACGGCGGTCGGCGGGAGCGCGGCGCGTGGGGCCGGGCGCCCCTGGCCACGCTCCGTACGGCTGGCCGCCCTGTCGGGGCAGCGGATCGCGACGAGAGGTTCGGGCCGCGCGTCCGGCGCGCCGAGCGCGGGCTCGCGGGTCCGGCCCCCGGGGTGGCACCGCCGGGCCTCCGCCCGGTCGGTCCGGCCGGGCGCGTACGTACGGGGGCGTACGTACGGGGGCGGATCCGCCCGCACCTCCTCGTCGAAGGCGATCCACGCCCGGCGCGTCCGGCGGGAAGGGCCGCCAGGCCGCGCCTCGGCCCCACCGGCCGACAGGCACCGGGCGCTGTCGCGCCCTGTCGGCCCGTGCCGGTTCCCGCCGCCGCCCCTGATGTTGCCGCAGGCCAGAGGGTCGAACCAGGCCGTGATTGACGAAACATACGGAGTAGTGCATAGTTATGCCTGTCGTTGAATGCACCGTAAGGAGAAACCCGTGACCGAGCGCGTCGTACTCGCCTACTCGGGCGGCCTGGACACCTCCGTCGCCATCGGCTGGATCGCCGAGGAGACGGGCGCCGAGGTCATCGCCGTGGCCGTGGACGTCGGCCAGGGCGGCGAGGACCTGGACGTCATCCGCAAGCGCGCGCTCGCCTGCGGTGCCGTCGAGGCCGAGGTCGCCGACGCCAAGGACGAATTCGCCAACGAGTACTGCCTCCCGGCGATCAAGGCGAACGCCCTCTACATGGACCGGTACCCGCTGGTCTCGGCCCTGTCGCGGCCGACCATCGTCAAGCACCTGGTCGCCGCCGCGAAGAAGCACAACGCCTCGATCGTCGCCCACGGCTGCACCGGCAAGGGCAACGACCAGGTCCGCTTCGAGGCCGGCATCGCCGCCCTCGGCCCCGACCTCAAGTGCATCGCCCCGGTCCGTGACTACGCGATGACCCGGGACAAGGCGATCGCCTTCGCAGAGAAGGCGGACCTCCCGATCGCCACCACCAAGAAGTCCCCGTACTCCATCGACCAGAACGTCTTCGGGCGCGCCGTCGAGACGGGCTTCCTGGAGGACATCTGGAACGCCCCGATCGAGGACATCTACGAGTACACCTCGAACCCGGCCCTCCCGCGTGAGGCCGACGAGGTCGTCATCTCCTTCAAGGAGGGCGTCCCGGTCGCCATCGACGGCAAGCCCGTCACCGTTCTCCAGGCCATCCAGCAGCTCAACGAGCGGGCCGGAGCGCAGGGCATCGGCCGGATCGACATCGTCGAGGACCGCCTCGTGGGCATCAAGTCCCGTGAGGTCTACGAGGCCCCGGGCGCGATCGCGCTGATCACCGCCCACCAGGAGCTGGAGAACGTCACCGTCGAGCGCGAGCTGGCCCGCTACAAGCGGCAGGTCGAGCAGCGCTGGGGCGAGATGGTCTACGACGGCCTGTGGTTCTCCCCGCTGAAGCGGGCGCTGGACGGCTTCATCAACGAGGCCAACCAGCACGTCACCGGTGACATCCGGATGACCCTGCACGGCGGCCGCGCCGTCGTCACCGGCCGGAAGTCGGACGAGTCGCTGTACGACTTCAACCTCGCGACCTACGACTCGGGCGACACCTTCGACCAGTCCAAGGCCCAGGGCTTCATCGAGATCTTCGGTCTCTCCTCGAAGATCGCAGCCCGCCGCGACCTGGCCTGACCGGCCTCGGTCTCGCACACGCAGGAGGACCGCCTCCCCGTTACCTCCGCGGCGGGGTGGGGGTCCCCCCAGGTCCGCAAGGGCCTAGGGGGAGGTTGCACATCCGGGCCTTACAGCAGTGAGCCCTACAGCAGTCCACGTCATGCGCAGTCTTGAGGAGCAGCAGTGAGCAGCAACAACGGAGACGTCCGGCTCTGGGGCGGCCGGTTCGCCGACGGCCCTTCGGAGGCCCTCGCGAAGCTGTCCGCTTCGGTGCACTTCGACTGGCGTCTGGCGCCGTACGACATCGCGGGCTCGCGCGCCCACGCCCGCGCCCTGCACAAGGCGGGCCTGCTCACGGCCGAGGAGCTCGACCGCATGACGGCGGGTCTCGACCAGCTCGCCGCCGACGTGGCCGACGGCTCCCTCGTCGCCACCCTCGCCGACGAGGACGTGCACACCGCCCTGGAGCGGGGCCTGCTGGAGCGGATCGGCGCCGACCTCGGCGGCAAGCTCCGGGCCGGCCGGTCCCGTAACGACCAGGTCGCCACCCTCTTCCGGATGTACCTGCGTGACCACGCGCGGACCATCGGCGCGCTGATCGCCGACCTCCAGGACGCGCTGGTCGGCCTCGCCGAGACGCACGCCGACGTGGCGATGCCGGGCCGGACGCACCTCCAGCACGCGCAGCCGGTGCTCTTCGCCCACCACGTACTGGCCCACGTACAGGCGCTGTCCCGCGACGCGGAGCGGCTGCGGCAGTGGGACACCCGGACCGCGGTCTCCCCGTACGGCTCGGGCGCCCTCGCCGGCTCCTCCCTCGGCCTAGACCCGGAGCAGGTCGCCGCCGACCTCGGCTTCGAGCGCGGCTCGGTCGGCAACTCCATCGACGGCACGGCCTCGCGTGACTTCGTCGCCGAGTTCGCCTTCGTCACCGCGATGATCGGGATCAACCTGTCCCGGATCGCGGAGGAGATCATCCTGTGGAACACGAAGGAGTTCTCCTTCGTCACCCTGCACGACGCCTTCTCCACCGGCTCGTCGATCATGCCGCAGAAGAAGAACCCGGACATCGCGGAGCTGGCGCGCGGCAAGTCGGGCCGCCTCATCGGCAACCTGACCGGCCTGCTGGCGACGCTCAAGGCGCTGCCCCTCGCCTACAACCGGGACCTCCAGGAGGACAAGGAGCCGGTCTTCGACTCCTGCGACACCCTTGAGGTGCTGCTCCCCGCCTTCACGGGCATGATGGCGACCCTCACGATCAACCGGGAGCGGATGGAGGAGCTGGCTCCGGCGGGCTTCTCCCTCGCGACCGACATCGCGGAGTGGCTGGTCAAGCAGGGCGTCCCGTTCCGGGTGGCGCACGAGGTGGCCGGCGAGTGCGTGAAGGTCTGCGAGGCCGAGGGCATCGAGCTCGACCAGCTCACCGACGACCAGTTCGCGAAGATCTCGGAGCACCTGACGCCCGAGGTCCGCACGGTCCTCAACGTCAAGGGCGCCCTGGCCTCCCGCAACGGCCGTGGCGGCACCGCCCCCTCGGCGGTCGCGGTCCAGCTGACCGAGCTCAAGGCCGACCTGGTCATCCAGCACGCCTGGGCGGCCCACAAGAACTGACGTCCCGCAGGGGGCGGTGGAGGCCATGGGCCCCCGCCGCCCCCTTCGGCGTCTACGCCGCCCACGCGGCCAGCGCGTCGAAGTCCGGCCGGGTCAGGCCGATCCGCTCGTCGACGCGCAGCAGCAGCGTCCGCGCGGGGTGGCGCTGGTCGACGTACTCGCGGTCCATCGCCGTGATGTCGTCGTCGACCCACGCGAAGGGCCGCGTTCCCGCGTACTCCAGGATGTACTGGGTCTTCCAGAACGTCCCGCGCGGGGCCCGCCCGTGCATCTGCGGCCAGTCGATGTACGGCAGCCTGGGCAGGCCCAGGTGCGGGCCTATCCAGTCATTGGCCTCGTCCTTCCACGTCGTGGCCCACACGAGTTCGTATACGTCCGCCAGCGCCAGCAGCTCCGCGCCGTGGCCGTGGTCGAGCCAGACCCGCAGCGGCCGGGCGCTCTCGGACTCCCGCCAGCCCGTCGGGCGCATCCGGTGGGTGGTGTAGCCCTCGGGGCGGCGCTGGGCCTTGGCCGCGTAGGGGTTCAGGGGGCCGTCGACGTCGATGAGCAGCAAGGGCTTGCGGGGCTTCACGGGCTTCATGGGGACAGGATTCCGTTCCGGCTGCCCGGAGGCAGCCCATTTCGGGAGCGACTGAGACGTCAACGTCTCATTCGGGGTATGCTTGTCTCATGGCTATGGATCGTGACCAGGTGCTCCGCGCCGCCGCCGCGCTGCTCTCCCGCAAATCGACCGCCACCATGGACGAGGTCGCCCGCGCCGCCGGCATCGGCCGCGCGACCCTCCACCGGCACTTCGCCGGGCGCGACGCCCTCGTACGGGCCCTCGAAGAGCTCGGCATCCGGGAGTTCGAGGTGGCCTTCGACAACGCCCGCCTCGACGAGGGCACGGCGGTGGACGCGCTCAAACGGCTCGTCGCGGAAGCGGAGCCGAACGGTCAGCTGCTGGCCTTCCTCGTCACCGAGAACCAGCTCTTCGAGGGCGACCAGGTCAACGAGGGCTGGGCCCGCCTCGACGCCCGCGTCAGCGCCCTCTTCCGGCGCGGCCAGCAGGAGGGCGACATCCGGATCGACCTGAGCCCCGCCTGGCTCACCGAGGCCCTCTACGGCCTCATCGGCACCTGCGCCTGGGCCGTCATGGACGGCCGGGTCGCCGCCAAGGACTTCCAGTACATGGTCACCGAGCTGCTGCTCGGGGGCGCACGGCGGAGTGTGAAGTGATGAGCCGAACCGAACAGCTCGAACGGCGGGAGGGGACGGAGGGGAAGAGCCCCGGACGCTGGCTCGCGCTCTCCGTGCTCGTCCTGGCCGTCCTGCTGGTCGCGGTGGACGCGACCGTCCTCGGTCTCGCGACCCCGTCCCTCAGCGAGGACCTCAAGCCGTCCGGCACCCAACTGCTGTGGATCGGCGACATCTACTCCTTCGTCATCGCCGGACTGCTCGTCTCCATGGGCTCCCTGGGTGACCGCATCGGCCGCAAGAAGCTGCTGCTCGTCGGCGCCACCGCCTTCGGCGCCGTCTCCGTCCTCAACGCCTACGCGACCAGCCCCGAGATGATGATCGTGGCCCGGGCGCTGCTCGGCGTGGCCGGCGCGACCCTGATGCCGTCCACCCTCGCGCTGATCCGCAACATCTTCCACGACGCCAGGGAACGCAGCTTCGCCATCGGCATCTGGGGCGCCAGCGCCTCCGCCGGCGCTGCCGTCGGGCCGGTGGTCGGCGGAGCCCTGCTCCAGCACTTCTACTGGGGCTCGGTCTTCCTCATCAACCTCCCCGTGATGGCCGTCCTGGTCCTCGTCGGCATCAAGCTGCTGCCCGAGTCCAAGAACCCGGTCTCCGGCCCCTGGGACCTGTTCAGCGTCGCCCTCTCCCTCATCGGCGTCATCGGCGTCGTCTACGCCGTCAAGGACGCCGCCACCCACGGCATGAGCTGGTCCGTCTGGGCCGCCGCCGTCATCGGCTCCGCCTGCCTGTACGCCTTCGTCCGCCGCCAGTTCACGCTGCCCGCCCCGCTGCTCGACATGCGGCTCTTCAAGCACCGCGGCTTCTCCGGCGCGGTCCTCGCCGACCTGCTGACCGTCTTCGGCCTCTCCGGACTGGTCTTCTTCCTCTCCCAGTTCCTCCAGCTCGTGCAGGGCCGCGACCCGCTGGAGGCGGGCCTGGCCGAACTGCCCGCCGCCGTCGGCGCGGTGGCCACCGGTCTGGTCGCCGGGAGGTACGCCCGCAGGTACTCGGTACGCGTCATCGTGGCCGGCGGCCTCGGCGCGATGGGCCTCGCCCTCGCCGCGCTCACCGTGATCCACAAGGAGACCGGCTACCCGCTGCTCGGCGCGGCCCTGCTCCTCGTCGGTCTCGGCGCCGGCTTCTCCTTCACCGTCACCGCCGACGTGATCCTCTCCAGCGTGCCCAAGGAGCAGGCCGGTTCCGCCTCGGCCGTCTCCGAGACGGCGTACGAACTCGGCGCCGCTCTCGGCATCGCCCTCCTCGGCTCGATCGTGACCGGCGTCTACCGGGGCTTCACCGCCCCCGCCGGCGTCCCCGCCCCGGTGGCCGACGCGGCCCACGAGTCGCTCGGCGGCGCGGTCGAAGCCTCCCGCGCGCTGGACCCGCAGACCGCCCAGTCCATGGTGGGCGCTGCCCAGGAGGCCTTCACGGAGGGCCTGCGGCTGGCCTCCGGCGTCGGCGCGGTCGTCCTGCTGGCCACCGCCGTGGCCGCGTGGTTCCTGCTCAAGGGGCAGGAACTCCAGGGAGGCGTCGAGCACTGACCCCTCCAAAGGGTGGTGTTCCGGCCACAGTTGACAGCCCGTCGGGCGGCGGGACACCATCCCCGCGATGGAGATCAACGATCTGACCCCGGCCGAACGTCGCGTATGGGACGCCTTCCCGAGCGGTGAGCGCGTCGACTTCAGCCCGGACGCCGCCGAGGACGCCTCCGACGGGCACGGCTGGGGACCCGAGCGCACCGTACGCGCGGAGGTGCTCACCGCCCTGCTGCTGAACGGCAGGAGCGCCACGGGCCAGGTCGCCGGACTGAACGTCCGGGGCGCCCGGATCACCGGCAAGCTCAACCTCAAGTACGCCGTCGTCGAGCACGCGATCCGGCTGCGCGGATGCTGGTTCGAGCGCAAACCCCTCGTCTACGGGGCCCAGTTGCGAGCCCTCATCCTGAGCGACTCGGCGCTGCCCGGCCTGACCGGCCCCACCGTCAGCGTCGACATCGTGCTCAGGCTGTCCTGTTGCCGGATCACCGGGCCGGTGCGCCTCGCCGGCGCCCGGATAGCCGGCGGCCTCTTCCTCACAGAGGCCGTCATCGGCAACCCCGACGCCGCCGAGGAGGGCGAGGAGCCGCCCCTCCAGTTCAACCACGCCGACATCGGCACCGACGTCATCGCCACGGGCCTCACCGTGTACGGCCAGACCCGCATCAACGGCGCCACCGTCGGCGGCCAGGTCAACCTCGACGACGCCCGCCTCCTGGCCCCCGGCGACACCGCCCTCCACGCCGAGACGCTGACGGTCGGTACCGACCTGCGGGCCATGCGGATGGAGGCCCACGGCCGGGTCAACCTCACCGGCTCCCGCATCCCGGGCCAGCTCAACCTCGCCTATGCGCGGTTCATCAATCCCGGCGGCGTCGCCCTGCGGGCCTCCAGCTGCGTGATCGGCGAGGTGTGGCTGCGGTCCTGCGAGACCATCCAGGGCGGGCTGAACCTGCGGCGCTCCCAGTTCGACCGGCTGCACATGCCCCCCGAGACCTGGCCGGACCAGCTGCGCATCGACGGCCTGACCTACCGCACCCTCGCCCCGCACCTCCCCGCCGAACAGCGGTTGCCCGCCCTGGAGCGGGAACAGTCCGGCTACCTCCCGTTCGCCTACGAACAGCTCGCCGCGGCCTACCGTACGGCGGGCGACGAGGCGGCGGCCCGGACCGTACAGCTGGCCAAGCTGCGCCGGCACCGGCACACCCTGCCCCGGCACGCCCGGGCGTGGGGGCTGCTCCAGGACGTCACCGTCGGGTACGGATTCCGGCCGCTGCGCGCGGCGGGCTGGCTGCTGGCGCTGCTGCTGACCGGGGCCATCGCCTTCGGGATCGATCCGCCGCCGGCGCTGAAGACGGGGGAGGCGCCCGACTTCAACCCCGTGTTCTACACGCTCGACCTGATGTTGCCGATCATCGGTTTCGGCCAGGAGCAGGCGTACGCGCCGAGCGGCTGGCACCAGTGGCTGTCGTACCTGCTGATCGTGACCGGCTGGATCCTCGCCACCACGACGGCGGCGGGCGTCAGCCGGTCACTCCAGCGTCAGTGACCAGGCGGTCGGACCGAGGGATCAGGCCGCTTCCTTGGCCTTCGTCGCGTACATGTCCACGTACTCCTGGCCCGACAGCCGCATGACCTCGGCCATCACCGAGTCGGTGACGGCGCGCAGCACGTAGCGGTCGCGGTCCATGCCCTCGTAACGGGAGAACTCCATCGGCTCGCCGAAGCGGACGGTGACCCGGCCCGGGCGGGGCATCCCGGCGCCGCCGGGCTGGAGCTTGTCGGTGCCGATCATCGCGAACGGCACGACGGGGGCGCCGGTCATCAGGGTGAGGCGGGCGATGCCGGTGCGGCCGCGGTAGAGGCGGCCGTCGGGGGAGCGGGTGCCCTCGGGGTAGATGCCGAAGATCTTGCCCTCTTCGAGGATCCTGCGACCGGTCATCAGGGCCGCGACCCCGCCGTTGGCGCCGTCACGGTCGACGGGGATCATGCCGGATCCGGTGAAGAACCACGCCATCAGCCGACCCTTGAGGCCCTTGCCCGTCACGTACTCGTCCTTGCCGATGAAGTGGACCGTGCGGTCGCAGACCAGCGGCAGGATCATGGAGTCGATGAAGGTGAGGTGATTGCCCGCAAGGATGACGGGACCGGTGCCCGGAATGTTCTCGATGCCCTCCACGCGGGTGCGGAACATCATGCGCATGACCGGTCCGACAGTGGCTTTGATGAGCGCGGTACGGAACAACGTGAGCCCTCCGGCATCGACAAGCGGTTCTCGCACCACGCGGCGGTAGTGCAGGTGAGGACGATACTCGCGGGTCTCCGGTGATCGCACATCGGGTTCACGAGGTGGTTACGCAGTGTTGACGCACGTTTCCGCCATGTTCCCGCGATCAACGCCTCCCGGCCATCCCCCCTTGTCTACCATCGGCACGCCGATTCGGGCCGCAGGACGCCGGGACATCCGAGATCCCGGACCGCGGGCCCGGTCAGAACGAGGAGTGGCACTCATGACGCAGGGTGGGGCAGCGCGGCGCACGGTCCTGGGAGCGGCGGTCCTGGCGGCCGGGACCGGAATGACCGCCTTCGCGGCGGGCACCGCGTCCGCGACCGGCGGCGGCCACGGCCGGGACCACGGCGGCTACCGGGAACTCCCCGTCCCGACCGTCATCGGCCACCGGGGTGCCAGCGGCTACCGGCCCGAGCACACGCTCGGCGCCTACCAGCTCGCCCTCGACCTCGGCGCCGACATCGTCGAACAGGACCTCGTCCCCACCAAGGACGGCCACCTGGTCTGCCGGCACGAGAACGAGATCGGCGGCACCACCGACGTCGCCGACCACCCCGGATTCGCGGCCCGGCGGACCACCAAGTCCATCGACGGGGTCTCGGTCACCGGCTGGTTCACCGAGGACTTCACGCTCGCCGAGCTGAAGACCCTGCGCGCGAAGGAACGTATCCCCGCCGTCCGCCAGCGCAACACCCTCTACGACGGCCAGTGGGCGGTACCCACCTTCGAGGAGGTGCTGCGCTGGGCCGACCGTGAAGGCAAGCGGCGCGGCAAGCGGGTCTGGCTGCACGTCGAGACCAAGCACCCCAGCTACTTCCGCGGCCTCGGACTCGCCCTGGAGGAGCCCCTCGCCAAGCTGCTGCGCCGCTACGGCCGCGACGGCCGCAATGCCGCCCTCTTCCTCCAGTCCTTCGAGCCGTCCAGCGTGCGGCGGCTCTCCCGGCTCGTCTCCGCGCCGCGCGTGGTGCTGCTCTCCGCCGCGGACACCCGGCCCTGGGACTTCGAGGTGGCCAAGGACCCCCGCACGGTCGCCGACCTCGTCAAGCCCGAGGGGCTCAGCTGGATCGCCGGTTTCGCCCAGGGCATCGGCCCCACCCTGGACCTGGTCGTGCCGCGCGGCGCGGACGGCCGGCTCGGCGCCCCCACCACCCTCGTGAAGGACGCGCACGCCCGCGGCCTGGTGCTGCACCCCTACACCGCGCGCAACGAGAACAGCTTCCTGCCGGCCGAGTACCGCAAGGGCACCGATCCGGCCGCCTACGGTGACTCCCTCGGAGCCTTCCGCACGTACTTCGAACTGGGCATCGACGGCATCTTCACCGACAACCCGGACACCGGGCTGCTCGCGGCGGAGGCGTTCCGCCCGGGCCGCGGCGTCAACCGGTAGCCCCGCGTCCCCGTACGGGTGGGCCGGGCCCGGCGGGGAAACCGCCCGGCCCGGCCCGCGCGTCCCGCCCGGCATGGACGTGCGAGAAGAACTGGACTGGCTGGACGAACTGGGCCCACTGCTCTCCGCCGAGGCGGCAGCGGAAGCCCCGGGCGCCGGCATGGAAGCCGCCGACCTGGAACAAGCGGTCTGGGTAAGGCTGCTGGAGCACGGCCCGCGCGACGACCCCGACGCCACCGGCCGGGCCCGGTGGCTGCGCCGGGCGGTGCGGGCGGAGGTCCGCGTCGCCCGGCGGCGGGCGCGGCGGGAGATCCCGTATGACTACCGTCATCACTCCGTGGACGACCACCGCCACCAGTCGGCCGACCGTCACCGCACCCGCGTCGCGGACGGCGAACCGGAGGATGCCCTCCTGCACGGCGAGGAGAACCGCGCTCTCCGATCGGCCGTCGCCCGGTTGCCGGGGCGCTGTCCGGAGCTGATGGGCGCACTTCTTTCGCCCAGAGACCTCACCTACCGTGAAATCGCAGGAGAGTTGGGTATCTCACAAGGAAGTTTGGGGCCCGTCCGTTCCCGTTGCCTGGGATGTCTGCGCAGAATGCTCGCTGCAGAGGTTGCGGCTCCTGGCCTTCGGGGAAAGGAGCGGTAGACCAGAAGGCCACCAGGTGAGCGGGAGGCATGCACACATGGGCATGAGCGTGAACATTTCGGCGGCGACCGCCGAAGACGCCGAGCAGATTTTCAAGCTGCAGTATCTGGCGTTCCAGCGTGAGGCCGAGTTGTACGGCAACTACCTCATCCAGCCGCTCACCCAGTCCCTCGACTCCCTGAAGGCGGAACTCGCCACGGACTGCGTCCTGGTGGCCCGGCTCGGCGACGAGGTGGTCGGCGCGGTGCGCGGCAGCGTCGGCGAGGACGGCACGGCGAGCATCACCAAGCTGTGCGTCCACCCGCGCCTGCAAGGCCACGGGCTCGGCGGCCGTCTGCTGCGCGGAGTCGAGGAGGCCCTCGCGGGCCGCGGCGGCACGACCCGCTTCCGCCTGCACACGGGCCACAAGAGCGAGTCGAACCTGAGGCTCTACCGCAAGGCCGGCTACCTGGCGGTCGGCAACCGCACCGCCTCGGACGGCGTGCACCTGGTGATCCTGGAGAAGGAAGCCGAGGACGCCACCGACTTCGCGGTCAGCGCCTGACCCTGGCCGGGGCACGGCCAGGGACAGCCCTTAGCGGCGCGCGCGCAGCCAGAGCATCCCGGTGACCGGCAGGATCACCGGGATGAACAGGTAGCCCATCCCGAACTGCGACCACACCGTGGTGTCGGGGAAGGCCTCGGGGCTCGCCAGCGTCCAGGTGCCCACGGCCAGGACGCCGGCCAGCTCGGCGGCGCAGCACGCCAGCGCCGCCTTGCGGGCCTTCTCCCCGCCGCGCACCAGCGAGTACGTGATGAAGGCGTAGGCCAGGGCCGCCGCCCCGGACAGCGAGTACGCCAGCGGCGCCTGGCCGAACTTGGTGGACATCTCGTAGGCCGACCGCGAGACCGCGCCGACCACCATCACCCCGTACAGCCACACCAGCAGCAGCCCCGGCCCGGAGACCAGTCGCTTGCGCCCGGCGGGAGTGCTGGTCTTGGTGTCAGGCACCGGCGGTTCCCCAGATGTCGTAGAGCCGTACTTCGAGCACGGCGAGGACGACCGCGCCGGCGGCCACCGTCACCGAACCCCACTTGGTCCGCTCGGTCAGCGAGAGCATCCCGGCGGCCGGAACCGCCGCGAAGGCGCCCAGCAGGTAGGCCACGAAGATCACCGTGCCCTCGTCGGGCTTCTCGCCGCCGGACAGCCGGACCAGGCCGACCACCAGCTGGGCCAGGACCAGGACGGTCACCACGGCCATGCCGATGAAGTGCCAGTCCTTGGTCGGCTGGTCGCGCCATGCGGCGTGGCCGCACCAGGCGGCGAGGGCGAGAGCGGCCACACCGATGGCGACCGTCAGGGCGTCGAACATGCAGCGAGGGTATTACGGGCTGAAAGGCCCGATGCGCTCACCCCTCGCCCCGGGCCGCCCGGACAGCCCCAGGAGGAGGCGGACCGTGGCCTTGGCCACAGCGCACGCCGCCGCGAAGCCCGACGCGGGCGTGGCCGTACGGAGGGCTTCCCGGCCGTGTCGGCGCTGGTCGCGGACGCCGGAGTGACGGTGGGGACCGACGGCTCGCACTGACCGGTCTCGTCCGGAATGCGGCCGGATTCCGTCCGCTATGCGGACAGCATTGATCGGTGAGTCATCTGGTCTGCTTTACTTGGCCCATGACCACGACGAGCAGCCGCACCCTTGCGACCGAGGCGACGATGACGCCCGGTGCTCGTTGTATGTGTCGAATGCGCGCCTTCTGAGGGCCCCTTTCCCGCAGTCTCGCGCCCCGAAGCGAGACCGGCCGAGCCGCTCCGTCACCCGTTGACCGGCAGTACGGACCGCTCATGCCCCGCGCACGCGTCGACGTAATCCATGGGTGACGGTTCGACCCGTATCGCGTCCCAGATGTTTGCCCCGTGCCACGGCACCCCGCTGCGCCGTGCACTCGACAGCGACGGAAATCCTGTGATCACCACATCGGGCCTCACGAAGGTCTACCAGTCCCGTGGCCGTGAGGTCACCGCCCTGGACGGCGTCGACCTGCACGTCCGCGAGGGCGAGGTCTACGGAGTCATCGGCCAGAGCGGCGCCGGCAAATCCTCCCTGATCCGCTGCGTGAACCTGCTGGAGCGCCCCACCACCGGCACCGTGACCGTCGACGGCGTCGACCTCACCGCGCTCGCCGGCCGCGGCCGGCGAGCCGGCAAGGAACTCCGCGAGGCGCGCAGCCGCATCGGCATGGTCTTCCAGCACTTCAACCTGCTGTCCTCGCGCACCGTCCAGGGCAACGTCGAGCTGCCCCTGGAGATCCTCGGCGTTTGTGGCCGCGAGCGCTCCCGCAAGGCCGCCGAACTCCTCGACCTGGTCGGCCTCGCCGACAAGGCCAAGGCCTACCCCACCCAGCTCTCCGGCGGCCAGAAGCAGCGCGTCGGCATCGCCCGCGCCCTGGCCGGCGACCCCAAGGTGCTGCTCTCCGACGAGGCCACCAGCGCCCTGGACCCCGAGACCACCCGCTCGATCCTCCAACTGCTGCGCGACCTCAACCAGCAGCTCGGCCTGACCGTCCTGCTCATCACGCACGAGATGGACGTCGTCAAGGCCGTCTGCGACTCCGCCGCCCTGATGAAGCGGGGCCGGATCATCGAGTCCGGCACCGTCGCCGAACTGCTCGCCACCCCCGGATCCGAGCTCGCCGCCGAACTCTTCCCGGTCAGCGGCGCCGCCACCGGCCCCGACCACACCGTCGTCGACGTCACCTTCCACGGCGAAGCCGCCACCCAGCCGGTCATCTCCCAGCTGTCGCGGACCTACAACATCGACATCTCGATCCTCGGCGCCGCGATGGACACCGTCGCCGGCCGCCAGATCGGCCGCATGCGCATCGAGCTGCCCGGCCGCTACGAGGACAACGTGGTCCCGGTCGGCTTCCTGCGCGAGCAGGGCCTCCAGGTCGACGTGGTCGACGACATCGACGACGAACTGGCCGAGCTGGTCAAGGATGGTGCCAAGTGACCTGGTCCGAGATGCAGCCCCTGCTCACCCAGGGCACCTACGACACCCTCTACATGGTGCTGTGGTCCACCCTGGTGACCGTTCTCGGCGGACTGCCCATCGGCATCCTGCTGGTCCTCACCGACAAGGGCGGCCTCCTGAGCAACCAGCCGCTCAACAAGGTGCTCGGCGTGATCGTGAACATCGGCCGCTCGCTGCCGTTCATCATCCTGCTGATCTTCCTGATCCCGGTCACCACGGCCGTCGTCGGCACCTTCATCGGCCCCACCGCCATGATCGTCCCGCTCGCCATCGGCGCCATCCCCTTCTTCGCCCGGCTCGTCGAGACGGCCGTCCGCGAGGTGGACCACGGCCTGGTCGAGGCCGTCGAGTCCATGGGCGGCGGCATCCCGACCCTCGTCGGCAAGGTGCTGCTCCCGCAGGCCCTGCCCTCCCTGGTCGCGGCGGTCACCACCACCGTGATCACCCTGGTCGGCTACTCCGCCATGGCCGGCGCGGTCGGCGGCGAAGGACTCGGCTCCAAGGCCATCACGTACGGCTTCCAGCGCTTCGAGACCGGCTTCATGGTCGCCACCGTCGTGGTCCTGATCGCCCTCGTCACGGTGATCCAGCTGATCGGCGACGGCGTGGTCCGCGTCCTCGCCCGGCGCGGCCGGACCGCCTGAACAGACTTTCCCCTCAAAGAGCCCGCACTTGTCGTGCTTGGGCCGACCCCACCAGCAAGTCTCCGTACTTGTGCAGCAAGAAAGGCACTCTTCGTGCGTAAGAACATCAAGCTCACCGCTTTCGCCGCCGCCTCCGCCGCGCTCGCCCTCGGCCTCACCGCCTGCGGCAGCTCCTCGGACCCGTCCTCCGCCAAGGCCGACGGCGGCAAGGCCGACGAGAGCAAGCCGCTCGTCATCGCGGCCTCCCCGAGCCCGCACGCCGACATCCTGAACTTCGTCAAGGACCAGCTGGCGGCCAAGGAAGGCCTCAAGCTGGAGGTGAAGGAGTTCACGGACTACGTCCTGCCCAACACCGCCACCGAGCAGGGCCAGGTCGACGGCAACTACTTCCAGCACAAGCCGTACCTCGACGACTTCAACAAGAAGAACGGCACGCACGTCGTGCCCGTCGTGAACGTGCACCTGGAGCCCCTCGGCCTCTACTCCAAGAAGGTCAAGGCCCTCACCGACATCAAGGCCGGCCAGACCATCGCCGTCCCCAACGACACCACCAACGAGGGCCGCGCGCTCCAGCTGCTCGCCGCGAACAACCTGATCACCCTCAAGGAGGGTGTCGGCACCAGCGCGAAGCTGTCCGACATCACCGACAAGAAGGGCCTGGAGTTCAAGGAGCTGGAGGCCGCCACGGTCCCGCGCGCACTGAACGACGTGGACGCCGCCGTCATCAACGGCAACTACGCCATCGAGGCCGACCTCGCGCCCGCCAAGGACGCCCTGATCCTGGAGAAGGCCGAGGGCAACCCGTACGCCAACTTCCTGGCGGTCAAGGACGGCAACCAGAACGACCCGCGCGTCCAGAAGCTCGCCAAGCTCCTGAACTCCGACGAGGTCAAGAAGTTCATCGCCGACAAGTACCAGGGCTCGGTCACCCCGGCCTTCGGCGCCCCGGCCGCCTCCTGACGGACTGCTGCCGACGGGTCTTCTGACGGGCACCGTCTGACGGGCATCTGACCAAAAACTGCCTGGTCGAGGCCTGATCTCCGGCCCCGCGCACCCACCAGGGGGCGCGGGGCCGAGCGCTGCCCGCTTCCGGGCAACCCGACCCTGCACATCCCCGGGCCGATGCTGCATGCTGTGGCCTACGACCCGCACGAACGGTCCCGCACCACGGTCGCACCACGGTCTCAGGCATGGAGCTGCGCATGACTACCACCTTCCCGGACGTCACCATCAGCACTGACCGGCTGGTGCTGCGCTCCTTCGAGGAAGAGGACGTCACCGCGCTCGCCGAGATGATGAACGACGAGCACATCACCGCCTGGACCTCCGTACCCCACCCCTATACCCGCGCCGACGCCCACGACTGGGCCACCCGGCAGTCCCACGCGCAGCGCACCGAGGGCCGCGGCATCGTCTTCGCCGTCACCGAATTCCTCACCCAGCGCCTCGTCGGCATCGTCCACCTCCACAACACCAACTGGCGCACCCGCACCACCGAGGCGGGCTACGTCACCGCCCCCTGGGCCCGGGGCGAGGGCTACGCGAGCGAGTCCGTACTCGCCGTCGCCCAATGGCTCTTCCGCGACCAGGGCTTCGAGCGCCTCGAAGTGCGCACCGCGGCCGACAACACCGCCTCCCAGCAGGTCGCCCAGAAGATCGGCTGCATCAGCGAGGGCGTCCTGCGCAACGCCTGGATAGTGCGTACCCAGGCGGCCGACGGCAGCTGGGCCGACACCCGCACCGACCTCATCGTCTGGAGCCTGGTTCCCGAGGACCTCGACGACGCCGAGGACGAGTACCCCGGCTACGAGGGCGCCCACGGCTACCCCGGCTACGACGACCGGTACGCCTTCCGGCAGCGGGCCGACGCCAACGGCTACGCCGTCGGCGCCGACTGGAACTGACCCGATGACCAGGTAGTCTCACCGTGCCCGACCCCCTGACGACTTTTCGCCTGCCCCCACCCCAGGAGACTGAGACGATGGCCGACCGGGTCACGGTGATCGGCTGGGACGGCTCGCCCCTGACCGCGGCCGCCCGGTCCGCGCTCTCCGCCGCCACCCTGGTGGCCGGCGCCGCCCACCACCTCGCGCTCCCCGAAGTCCCGCCCGGCGCCGAACGCGTACGCCTCGGCAGCCTCGGCCTCGCCGCCCGCCGGATCGCCGGCCACCGCGGCACCGCCGTCGTCCTCGCCGACGGCGACCCCGGCTTCTTCGGCGTCGTACGCACGCTGCGCGCCCCGGAGCACGGGTTGGAGGTCGAGGTCGTCCCGGCCGTTTCCGCCGTCGCCGCCGCCTTCGCCCGCGCCGGGATGCCCTGGGACGACGCCCACGTGGTCGTCGCCCACCCCCGTACCCTGCGCCGCGCCGTCAACGTCTGCCGGGCCCACAGCAAGGTCGCCGTCCTCACCTCACCGGGCGCCGGCCCCGCCGAACTCGCCCTGCTGCTCGACGGAGTCCACCGGACCTTCGTCATCTGCGAGGAACTGGGCACCGCCAAGGAACGCGTCACCGTCCTCACCTCCGACAAGGCCGCCGACCACAGCTGGCGCGACCCCAACGTCGTCATCGTCATCGGCGGCGGGGGACAGCTCTCCGCCACCGACGAAGCGGGTTGGCTGCTCGGCCAGGGGCAGAACCAGAACCAGGGCCTCGCCGGCGGGCGCGGCTGGGCACGGCCGCGGGCCGACGCGGGAAAGGACGCGGGGGAAGGGGAGTCGGCGCAACTGCGCGCGGTCCAGCTCGCCCGGCTCGGCCCGCGCACCGGCGACCTCCTCTGGGACATCGGCGCCGGTTCCGGAGCCCTCGCCGTGGACGCCGCCGCGCTCGGCGCCGCCGTCATCGCCGTCGACGCCGACCCCCGCGCCTGCGAACGCGTAACCGCCGCCGCCCGTCTGCGCGGTGTGCAGCTCCAGGTCGTCCCCGGCCGCGCGCCGCACGTACTGGAAAGCCTGCCCGAGCCCGATGTCGTCCGCGTCGGCGGCGGGGGCGCCGAGGTCGTCGCGGCCGTCGCCGACCGCCGTCCCGAACGGATCGTCAGCCACGCCTCCACGCGCGACGAAGCCGAGGCCATCGGCCGTGTACTCACCGAACACGGGTACGCCGTCGAGTGCGCGCTGCTCCAGTCCGTCGGCCTCGACACCCGGACCTGGGCCGAACAGGACCGTTCCGTCGTGTTCCTGCTGGCAGCCGAACGCCCCGCGAACCGTCAGAAGGTGTCCGAGCGCGGGCCGGGGTAGGCTGGCCGATCGTCGTACTGCCCTGACTGATCCTCGACGTGGCGCAGTCCACAACGGACCGTGCCGGTTTATGGACGTCATGGTGGCTGACGAGCGCGACAATGCTCAGGAGTTGTTGTGCGAAGAGGCAACACCGATGGGCGAGGGGTACGCATGACTGACACCGGCCAGGTTCCGGGCGAGGGCCACCCGGACAACGGGGGCATGGTGGATCAGCAGGGCATCCCCGCTCCGGTCCCGTCCCTTCCCCCGCTGCCGCCCCTGACGCCACACGCTCCGGCGGGCTACGCCTTCCAGGACCTCGTGGACGACCCGGCCGAGGCGGAGGACGAGGAACTGCTCCTGATGCCGAGCGGCCAGGGCTCGTGGAGCGACCCGCAGGTGGTCCCGCCGGTACCCGCCTTCCCCGGCGAGTACCCGGCCGAATACCCCGCCGAGTCCGCTTACCCGGAGTACTCGCAGCCCCCGGCGGTCGGCTATACCGGCTTCCCCGAGGCGCCGTCGTACCCGGACGCCTCGTACCCGGACGCCTCGTACCCCGACGCCTCGTATCCCGACACGTACGGCGCTGACGCGCACGAGACGGGCGGCCGTGACTCCGGCGCGCTCGACCTCGGCGGCCTCATCGTCCCGCCGCAGGCCCCCGCCGCAGCCGCGCCGGAGCCGCTCGCGGCGCCCGTGACCCCCGCCCGCCGACCGCTGCACATGGGCCCGCCCGTGCCCGATGCCACCGGGGGAGTCGTACGGTCCCTCGCGGACCGCGGACCGGCCGCCGTGGCCGCGCCGAGCCTGCCGGCGATGCCGATGCCGATGCCGATGCGTCAGGCCGGTCCGCCGACCACCGGCCCCGAGTACCTGGACATCCCGCGCGCCGAGGCCCCCGTGGCCCCGCCCGCGCCGCCGCAGCAGCAGCTCGCCGAGATCCCGCCGCAGGCCGGGACCCCGTGGACGGCGGAGCTGGTGGCGGCCGTGCCCGAAGCCGCAGCTGAAGCCGAGCCCGTCGTCGAAGCCGTCGTCGAGCCGGAGCCCTCGCCCGAGCCGCAGCCCGAGCCCGTGGCGGCCCCCGTCGTGGAGGCTGTCGAGATCCCGCAGCCCGTCGAGATCCCGCAGCCCGTCGAGGTTCAGGCGGCCCCCGAGACCCCTGAGCCCGAGACCGCAGCCCAGGTCCCGACGGAGCCGGTGGCCCCCGAGCCCCCCGTCGAGCCCGCTCCCGAGCCCGAGCCGCAGGCACCGGCGGTTGAGACCGCACCCGTGGCGGCGACGGTCGAGCCCGTCCCGGCGGAAACGGTAGTGGTCCAGGCCCCCGCCGAAGCGCCGGAGCCCGAGCCGGAGCCGGAGCCGGAACCCGCCGGGGAGGCCGCTCCTGAGCCCCAGGCCGTCGAGGAGCCCGAGCCGGTCCCGGCCGAACACCGGCCCGAGCCGGTCGAGCCGCCCGCCGAGCCCGTAGCCGCCGAGCCGGTCCCCGCCGAACCGGTCATCGCCGAGCCCGTGGCCGCCGAGCAGCCCGTCCCCGCCGCAGGCGAGCCGGCGGCCCCCGCCTACGCCGACGCCGAGCGCGAGGCCGTGCTGCGCGTCATGCGCGAGCGCCGCGACATCCGCAAGGGCTTCCGCACCGACCCCATCCCGCACGAGGTGCTGCTCCGCGTCCTGGAGGCAGCCCACACCGCCCCCAGCGTGGGCCACTCGCAGCCCTGGGACTTCGTCGTCATCCGCTCCGCCGAGACCCGCCGGACGATGCACGAACTCGCCGCGCGCCAGCGCGAGGCCTACGCCAAGTCGCTGCCCAAGGGCCGGGCGAAGCAGTTCAAGGAAATCAAGATCGAGGCCATCCTCGACACCCCGGTGAACATCGTCGTCACCGCCGACCCCACCCGCGGCGGCCGCCACACCCTCGGCCGGCACACCCAGCCGCAGATGGCCCCGTACTCCTCCGCCCTCGCGGTCGAGAACCTCTGGCTCGCCGCCCGCGCCGAAGGCCTCGGTGTCGGCTGGGTCAGCTTCTTCGACGAGCGCGAGATGGTCCGCGAGCTCGGCCTGCCGGAGCACCTGGAGGTCGTCGCGTACCTGTGCGTCGGGTACGTCGACGAGTTCCCGGACGAGCCCGAACTCGCGCAGGCCGGCTGGTCCCAGCGGCGTCCACTGGCCTGGGTCGTGCACGAGGAGACGTACGGGCGTCGCGCGCTGCCCGGCGAGGAGCCGCACGACCTGCTCTCGGAGACCGTCGCCAGCATCCGCCCGCTCGACGCGAAGGCGCTCGGCGAGGCGTGGGAGCGCCAGCGGCGCATGACCAAGCCGTCCGGCGCGCTCGGCATGCTGGAGATCATCTCCGCGCAGCTGTCCGGCCTGTCCCGGGTCTGCCCGCCGCCGATCCCGGAGCCCGCGGCCGTCGCGATCTTCGCCGGTGACCACGGGGTGCACGCCCAGGGCGTCACGCCGTGGCCGCAGGAGGTCACGACCCAGATGGTGGCCAACTTCCTGGGCGGCGGGGCGGTCTGCAACGCCTTCGCCAACCAGGTCGGAGCCGAGGTCTGCGTCATCGACGTCGGCGTGGCCGGGGACCTGCCCTCCACCCCGGGCCTGCTCCCGCGCAAGATCCGCCCGGGCACCGCGGACCTGTCGGTCGGCCCGGCGATGACCCGCGAAGAGGCCGTCGCGGCCATCGAGGTCGGCATCGAGACCGCCCGCGACCTGGTCGCGGCGGGCAACAAGGCGCTGCTCACCGGCGAGATGGGCATCGCGAACACCACGGTGTCCGCGGCGCTGATCTCCGTCTTCACCGGGGTCGACCCGGCGGAAGTCACCGGTCGCGGCACCGGGATCAACGACGAGACCCACGCCCGCAAGGTCGAGGTCGTACGCCGCGCCCTCGAACTCCACCAGCCGGACCCGGCGGACCCGATCGGCGTCCTGGCCGCGATCGGCGGCCTGGAGCACGCGGCGATCGTCGGCCTCCTCCTGGGCGGAGCATCCCTGCGTACGCCGGTCATCCTGGACGGCGTGAGCGCCGGCGCCGCCGCCCTGGTGGCCCGGGCCATCGCCCCCGAGTCCCTGTCGGCCTGCATCGCGGGCCACCGCAGCGCGGAACCGGGCCACGTGGCCGCCCTGAACAAGCTCGGCCTGCGTCCCCTGGTCGACCTGGACCTGCGCCTCGGCGAGGGTACGGGCGCCCTTCTGGCCCTCCCCCTGGTCCAGAGCGCGGCCCGCGCGATGCACGAGGTCGCCACGTTCGACTCGGCGGGCGTCACGGAGAAATAACCCCTGCCGCGCCGCCGCCCTCCGCCGCCCGTGGGGGGCGCGACGCCTCCGCCTCCGCCCGCAGCCGAGACCCGCACCTGCCCGGCCGGGTCCGGGCGGAGCCCGGCTGGCGGTCCCCCCGGACGGAGTGTGGGGGGACGGTGGCGGGCCGGGTACGGGACAGCCCCGCGCCACCCCCCCGCACCGGCCCGTCCGGCGGAGCCGGCGGTCGGCCTGGGTCCGGGCGGAGCCCGGCTGGGGGTCCCCCCGGACGGAGTCCGGGGGATGGTGGAAGGCCGGGTACGGGACAGCCGCGCGCAGCGGCCCCCAGCCCCCGGCAGTCGCAGCCCAGGGCCCGCCGTGGTTCGGCCTGGCGGCAGCAACGCCCCAGTCCCGGGGGCAGCCAGGGGACAGGCCCGGTGCAGCGGCATCCCCGACCCCGCCGCCCCTGGCCCGGCCGCGGTCGAGGCCGCACGTTCCGTCCCCGGGCGGAACTCCGGAGACAGCCTCGGGCGGGGCTGTCAGGCGGCCCCAGGGCACGACGCCCGCACCGACCCGCCCCGGGCGGCGGGAGACACACCCCGCGCAGCGGCACCCCCGACCGTCCGCCCCCGGCCGCCGCCCGGGCCGGACCGGGCGGGGTCAGGGGAGCGCCGCGCAGCAGCAGCCCCGGGCCCGCCGCCCCCGCCCCGGGCGAGGCCCGCCCACGGGCACCGGCAGGCTCCGGTTTCGGGGGAAAGCAGCCGCCCCGCAGGGACCACCGGCGGGGATGGGTCGTATCGTGGTCCCGGACGGGCGACCGCACCTCACGCCCCGACACGCCGCTCCAGCGCAGCAGCGGCCCCGCTGACCCAGACTCGCCGCATCAGGAGCCGCAACCGCCATGGCAAACCCGGCATACCCCGCCTATCCCGTCGGACTCCGCCTGGCCGGGCGCCGCGTCGTCGTCATCGGCGGCGGCCAGGTCGCGCAGCGCCGCCTCCCCTCGCTCATCGCGGCCGGCGCCGACGTCCTGCTGATCTCCCCCTCCGCGACCCCCTCGGTGGACGCGATGGCGGAGACCGGCGAGATCCGCTGGGAGCGCCGCCGCTACGAGGACGGCGACCTCACCGACGCCTGGTACGTCCTGATCGCCACCCGGGACCGCGCGGCCAACGACCGGGCCTCCGCCGAGGCCGAGGCACGGCGCGTGTGGTGCGTGCGCGCCGACGACGCCGAGGCGGCCACCGCCTGGACCCCGGCCACCGGCCGCGTCGACGGCGTCACCGTGGCCGTACTGACCGGCAACGACCCGCGCCGTTCCGCCGCCGTCCGGGACGCGGTCGTGGAGGGCCTGCGCGACGGCTCCCTGGTCGCGCCCGCCCACCGCCGCGCCCACACCCCCGGCGTCGCCCTCGTCGGCGGCGGCCCCGGCGACCCGGACCTGATCACCGTGCGCGGCCGCCGCCTGCTGGCCGAGGCCGACGTGGTCATCGCCGACCGGCTCGGCCCCCGCGACCTCCTCGACGAGCTCCCCCCGCACGTCGAGGTCATCGACGCCGCGAAGATCCCGTACGGCCGTTTCATGGCCCAGGAGGCCATCAACAACGCCCTGATCGAGCACGCCAAGGCGGGCAAGGCCGTGGTCCGGCTCAAGGGCGGGGACCCGTACGTCTTCGGCCGCGGCATGGAGGAACTCCAGGCCCTCGCCGAGGCCGGCATCTCCTGCACCGTCGTCCCCGGCATCTCCAGCTCCATCTCCGTGCCCGGCGCGGCCGGGATCCCGGTCACGCACCGCGGTGTGGCGCACGAGTTCACCGTGGTCAGCGGCCACGTCGGCCCCGACGACCCGCGCTCCCTCGTGGACTGGGCCTCCCTCGCCAAGCTCACCGGCACCCTGGTGATCCTCATGGGCGTCGACAAGATCGGCCTGATCGCCGAGGCCCTGGTCCGTCACGGCCGCTCCGCCGACACTCCGGTCGCGGTGATCCAGGAGGGCACCACGGCCACCCAGCGCCGGGTGGACGCCACCCTCGCCACCGTCGGCGCGACCGTCCGCGCCGAGGAGATCCGCCCGCCCGCGGTCATCGTCATCGGCGAGGTCGTCCGCGTGGGAACCCCGGCCGTCCCGGCGGCCCCCGCGGTCCCCACCGCCCCCACCACCAGCGCCTGACAGGCCGTTGGCACCGCACCCAGGACAAGGCAGTATCACCCTGTGGCTGATCTCATCACCGTCGAAGACCCCGACGACCCGCGCCTGCGCGACTACACGGGCCTGACCGACGTCGAACTCCGGCGTCGGCGCGAGCCCGCGGAAGGCCTCTTCATCGCCGAGGGCGAGAAGGTCATCAGACGGGCCAAGGACGCCGGTTACGAGATGCGGTCGATGCTGCTCTCCGCCAAGTGGGTCGACGTCATGCGCGACGTCATCGACGAACTCCCGGCCCCGGTCTACGCCGTCACCCCGGAGCTCGCCGAGCGCGTCACCGGCTACCACGTGCACCGCGGCGCCCTCGCCTCGATGCAGCGCAAGCCGCTGCCGACGGCCGAGGAACTCCTCACCACGACCCGGCGCGTGGCCATCATGGAAGCGGTCAACGACCACACCAACATCGGGGCCATCTTCCGCAGCGCCGCCGCCCTCGGAATGGACGCGGTCCTGCTGTCGCCCGACTGCGCGGACCCGCTCTACCGCCGGTCGGTGAAGGTCTCCATGGGCGCGGTGTTCTCCGTCCCCTACGCCCGCCTCGAAGCCTGGCCCAGGAGCCTGGACTCGGTGCGGGAGGCCGGCTTCAAGCTGCTCGCCCTCACTCCGCACGAGAAGGCCTCGCCGATCGACGAGGCCGTCCGCCAGTCCCAGGACCGGGTCGCGCTGATGCTCGGCGCGGAGGGCGACGGCCTGTCCACGCAGGCGCTGGTCGCCGCCGACGAATGGGTACGGATCCCCATGGCACACGGGGTGGACTCGCTGAACGTGGGCGCGGCGGCGGCCGTCGCCTTCTACGCGGTGGCCGCCGCCCGCCGCCCGTAGCCGGTCCCCCGGACCTACTACTAGATCTTCTGCGCGAAGGCGATGCCCAGCGCCACGATCAGGGTCACCACGACGAACACGATCAGCCGCTGCCGCAGCAGCCTCGGATCCGGCCGGGCGGGGCGCCGCCCCGTGCCGGTCGTCCGCGGAGCGGGGCGCCCGCCCGTACGGCCTGCCGTGGAGCCGGGGTTGCGGGGGGACGAGGGCCGCGAGTGCGGCCCGCTGTGCGGCCCCCGCGCTCTCGGGGTGGGGGTGGCGTCCCCCGTACGACGCTCCGTGCGCTGGTCTGCGTAGTGGTCGGCCCGGTCGGCCCGCTCCGTCCGCTCCGTCCCCTCGCCCGGCCGGCCCGCGGGCCGCTCGGCGCGCACGCGCTGCGCCGGCGGGCGCCCGTCGCCGAGCCCCTGTGCCTCGCGGGCCGCGATCTCCTTCAGCCGCATCGACAGCTGGAGCGTGCTGGGCCGCTCCTCGGGATCCTTGGCCAGGCAGGCGCGGACCAGGGGCGCGAGGGCGTCCGGCACCCCCTGGAGCGCGGGCTCCTCGTGCACCACGCGGTAGAGCATGACCTCGGAACTGCCGTGCCCGAAGGGCGAGTCGGCGGTCGCCGCGTACGCGAGGGTGGCGCCGAGCGCGAAGACGTCGGTGGCCGGGGTGACGGCGGCGCCGCGCACCTGTTCGGGCGCGAGGAAGCCGGGGGAGCCGACGGCGGTGCCCACATGGGTGAGCGTGCTGGCGCCGGTGGCCCAGGCGATGCCGAAGTCGATGATCCGGGGGCCCTTGGGGGACAGCAGGATGTTCGACGGCTTCAGGTCCCGGTGGACCACTCCCGCCTCGTGCACGGCGACGAGCCCCTCGGAGAGCGCGGCGCCGATGGCGGCGATCTGGGCGGCCGTCAGGGCGCCTTCCTCGGCCACCTTGTCGTGCAGGGAGGGGCCGGGCACGTACTGGGTGGCGAACCAGGGACGCTCGGCGTCCAGGTCGGCGGCCACCAGCCGCGCCGTACACCCGCCCCGGATCCTTCGGGCGGCGGAGACCTCGCGTGCGAAACGGGAGCGGAACTCCTGGTCCTCGGCCAGATCAGGCCGGATCACCTTGAGCGCGACGCGCTGTCCGCGCCGGTCGGATCCCAGGTAGACCACGCCCATGCCGCCCGCGCCGAGCCGTCGGTGCAGTCTGAACGAGCCGACGACACGCGGGTCCTCGCGCCGGAGCCGCATCATCGCCATGTCCACCCCGCTGACCGGTCGTCCTGTTGACCTTGCACAGCTTACGGACCATCCGGCATGCGCGCTCAGAGGCCGCGCCCTCGCCGCGGGATTCGATTGTCAGTACGGGCAGGCCACTTGAGGGTTTCGACGCCGGAGCGGCCACCATCGGCCACGGACCGGCCGTACGCCCAAACGGCCCTGGCCCCACGGTGATTGGCGCCGGAACGGTCCTACGCGGCGGGCCTTCGCCGGCCGGACCGGCGCAGGCGGCCGCAGGGGCGCGTCCACGCGGCGCAGGAGGGCGCGCGTGTGCGGGGAGTGACGGAAGTGAGCGAAGTCACCACCCTCCGCTCATCCCCTCCGGGAAGACCCTCATACCGGGGGACCGGTCTCCACCCAGGGGAGTACGCGGGGGGCCGGGCCTCATCCTCCCGGAGGCCTGGCAATGGGTACGAGGGCATGAGGCCAGGGGCCTTGCGCGCGCCTAGTGTTGAGGACAAGCGGCGGGTGGAGCACTCGTCCCCCGAGGTCACAAGCCCGCCGCTGCCAGACGACAGGGAGAGGACCATGGCGGACATCGCACGGCAGGGACGCAAGGCATTCGCGTTCAACGGCCATGAGTCCGGTACGCGCCACCCACTGGTGGCCGCGGCCATGGTGCTCCCCCTGGCCGCTGTCCTGCTCTTCCTCTTCGGAGGTTTCGAGCAGGTGGTGGCGCAGGCGTCGTCCGTGGGCGTGATGCTGGGGCGCTGAGCGGCGCTCCAGGCCCGGGAGAGCGGCCCGGGCCGCGACATCGGCCCGTCGTACCCCGTGGGGACGGGGGAGCGGCGGACGGCAGGTGAAGGGTGCTGCCCGTACGGCTGGGGAGTCGGACGGGCAGCACCCTTTCTCACGCCCTTCGTGGCGCCGAACGCGAAAGCCCCGGCCGTCGAGACGGCCGGGGCTTTCGGATGGTGCGCGATACTGGGATTGAACCAGTGACCTCTTCCGTGTCAGGGAAGCGCTCTCCCGCTGAGCTAATCGCGCGGGCACGGCTGGAAAGCCGCAGGTGGAACAGGTGAAGCGAGTACTGCGGGTGCTGCGTGCGCGATACTGGGATTGAACCAGTGACCTCTTCCGTGTCAGGGAAGCGCTCTCCCGCTGAGCTAATCGCGCGGGGATCCTCGCGGACCAGTGGACGATACTGGGATTGAACCAGTGACCTCTTCCGTGTCAGGGAAGCGCTCTCCCGCTGAGCTAATCGTCCTTGGAGGTGGAGACGGGATTTGAACCCGTGTAGACGGCTTTGCAGGCCGTTGCCTCGCCTCTCGGCCACTCCACCATGGAGCCGCAGGGGTTCTCGGGAAGAAATCCCCCACTTCGAGCGGACGACGAGACTCGAACTCGCGACATCCACCTTGGCAAGGTGGTGCTCTACCAACTGAGCTACGTCCGCAGGTCACCGTGGTCGCTCCGGGGGTTTGCCCCTTCGCTCCCTGGCGACGAGTTGAACTCTAGCGGATTCCCGGGCCAGCTCAAAAACGCGTTTCCGCAGCGTGCTGCCGCTCGATCACCAGCAGTCACCTAGCCATCACCTCGCCATCACCTCACCGGCGCCATCGCGTCACCGGTCATAGACTCGCAGCCGTGCACGACCTGCCTCCTCTGGCCCGCTTCGGCGGCCTTCTCGCGACCGACCTCCGAGATGTCACCAGTGACCCCGCCGCCCTCGACTCCACAGGGTTCTGGGCGGTGGCCGCCGACTTCGAAGGTCGGCTCGTCTGCGCGCGCTTCGGGGACGTGCGCCCCGATCCCGTGCCCGCGCCCGTCCCCGGGGCCTGGCGCGGCCCCGACCCCGACCAGTGGTCCTCCTCGCTCGACCGTGCCGCGTACGTCGCCGGCGTCCGCCGCATCCGCGAGCACATAGCCGCCGGCGACGTCTACCAGGCCAATCTCTGCCGGGTGATGTCCGCGCCGCTCCCGCGGACCTCCGCGACCGGCCTGGACGGCGACGTCGACGCGCTCACCGCCGTCCTCGCGCGCGGCAACCCGGCCCCCTACGCCGGAACGATTCGGCTTCCCGCCCACGGCGTGGAGATCGCCACCGCCTCCCCGGAGCTGTACCTGAGCCGCTCCGGCCGTCACGTCACGTCCGGCCCCATCAAGGGCACCGGCCGCACCGTCTCCGACCTGCTGCCCAAGGACCACGCCGAGAACGTGATGATCGTGGACCTCGTACGCAACGACCTCGGCCGTGTCTGCGCCACCGGCACCGTCACCGTCCCCGAGCTGTGCGCCGTGGAGGAGCATCCGGGCCTGGTGCACCTCGTCTCCACCGTCAGCGGCGAGCTCGCCGACGGGGCCGGCTGGCCCGAGCTGCTGGCCGCCACCTTCCCGCCCGGCTCCGTCACCGGCGCGCCCAAGTCCTCCGCGCTGCGGATCATCGAGGCCCTGGAGACCGCCCCCCGCGGCCCCTACTGCGGCGGCATCGGCTGGGTCGACGCGGACCGGCGCACCGCCGGGCTCGCCGTCGGCATCCGTACCTTCTGGATCGACCGCGAGGCGCCCGGCGGCCCCCGGCTCTGCTTCGGCACGGGCGCCGGGATCACCTGGGGCTCCGACCCCGACCGCGAGTGGGCGGAGACCGAGCTCAAGGCCGCCCGGCTGCTCGCGGTAGCGTCGGGCACACACGCCCCCGGGCTGAGTGAAAGTGGAGGGACCGTACGGTGAGGATCTGGCTCGACGGAACACTGCGGGACGCCGAGGACGCCAAGGTGTCCGTACTGGACCACGGGCTGACCGTGGGGGACGGTGTCTTCGAGACCCTCAAGGCCCAGCACGGGACGCTCTTCGCACTCACCCGCCACCTGGACCGGCTGACCCGCTCGGCCCGCGGCCTGGGCCTGCCCGACCCGGACCTCGACGAGGTGCGCCGCGCCTGCGCCGCCGTCCTGGAGGCCAACCCGATGCCGCTCGGCCGGCTGCGGATCACCTACACCGGCGGCCTGTCCCCGCTCGGCTCCGACCGCGGCGAGGCCGGGCCCACCCTGGTCGTCGCCGTCGGCGAGACCGCCCGGCGCCCCGACAGCACCGCCGTGATCACCGTGCCGTGGGTGCGCAACGAGCGCTCCGCGCTGACCGGCCTGAAGACCACCTCGTACGCGGAGAACGTGGTCGCCCTGGACCGGGCGCACCGGGCGGGTGCCTCCGAGGCCCTCTTCGCCAACACCGTCGGGCGGCTCTGCGAGGGCACGGGCTCCAACGTCTTCGTCGTCCTGGACGGCGAACTGCACACCCCGCCCGTGGCCTCTGGCTGCCTCGCGGGCATCACCCGGGCCCTCGCCGTCCAGTGGACCGGAGCGAAGGAGACCGACCTGCCCTTCGAGGCGCTGGAGCAGGCCGAGGAGATCTTCCTGACCTCGACCCTGCGCGACGTACAGGCCGTCCACCGGCTCGACGGGCGCGTCCTGGCGGCCGCCCCCGGCCCCGTCACCGCCAAGGCGATGCGGGTCTTCGACGAGCGGGCCGCCTCCGACCTCGACCCGTAACCGGGCAACTCCGTAGCCACAGGGCCGCAGGGCGGGTAGAACTCGACTGATGACCACCACCCTGCGGCCGAGCGGGCCGCTTCAGCAGAGCGACGGCGGCGGGCGCTCGCGCCCGTACGAGGTCCGCGTCAACAGCAGGCGCGTCGGCGCGCTGCTGATCGCCTCCGACACGCCCTTCGGGCCGGCGGTCGGCGAGATCCGTGACCTGGCCATCGACGAACCCGACCGGCGGCGCGGCCGGGCGACGGTCGCGGCGCTCGCCGCCGAGGAGGTACTGCGCGGCTGGGGCTGCCGCCGGGTACGGGTCGCGGTCCCGGCCGGCTCGGCGGGCGGGCTGCGGATGGCCGAGGCCCTCGGGTACACCGAGTACAGCCGGTACCTGGCCAAGGACCTCCCGGCCGAGCCGCCCGCCCTGCCCGAGGGGGTCGCCGGGCGCCCCATGACCGAAGTCGAGTACGAGGTCTGGTACGCCGGGGCGCTGGAGGCGTACGCCGACGAATGGATCACCCGCGGCATGCCGGCGGACGCCGCCCGCGCGAAGTCCGCGGCCGACCACGAGAGGAACCTCCCGCGGGGACTGGCCTCCCCGGGCGTCACCATCGCCGTCCTGGAGGCGGCGGGCACCCCCGTCGGCCACGTCTGGACCGCGCCGTACGAGGAAGGCTCGTACATCTACGACATCGAGGTCGCAGCCGAGCACCGGGGCCGGGGGCACGGCCGCCACCTGATGCTCCTGGCCGAGCGCCTTGCCCTCGCCGGGGGCTACCGCCTCCTGGCCCTCCAGGTCTTCGCCGGCAACACCCCGGCCCTGCGGCTCTACGAGTCCCTCGGCTACCGGCCCACCACCATCAACCACGCCAAGGACCTGATCTAGTGCTGTGACCGGCGAGGTTCACAGCACCACTAGGCCTCGTCGGCCCCGGCCAGCAGGCGGTCCGCGATCTCCTCGATCCGGGCGCGCAGGCCCTCCTGGCTCTTGCCGCCGTCGAGGCGCTCGCCGCCGATCACGTAGGTCGGGGTGCCGGTCACGCCGATGGCCTTGCCCTCGGCGTGGTCGGCGTCGACGATCAGGATGTGCCGGCCGTCGATCAGGGCCGTGTCGAACTCCTCGACATCCAGGCCCAGTTCGCGCGCCACGTCGAGCAGCACGGCCTCGCCGCGCTCGCCCAGCTCGGCGGCCTTCGCCAGCACGGCCTCGGCGTACGGCCAGCCATGCCCCTGCTCCGCGGCCTCCTCGGCGGCCTGGGCGGCGGCGAAGGAGTGCTTGTGCTTGTCCAGCGGGAAGTGGCGCAGCCGGATGTCCAGCCGGTCGCCGTAGCGGGCCCGCAGGGCGCGTACGTCGTCCAGGGCGCTGTGGCAGTCCGGACACTGGAGTTCGCACCAGACGTCGAGGATCACGGAATCGGTCATACGGACAGTCTCCCAGGCCGCGCCAGGGGTACCGACCGGGACCTGGGGAGGAGGCCGGACCCGGAGATGCCCCGGAGATCCGCACGGCCGGCCCTGCGGGCATGGCCCGAACGGCCGTGACCGGTGCAGGATGGAAGGGACCGATCACCCACGCGCCGAGAGCCGGAGGCCCGCATGCTTGCCGAGACCATATGTTCCGCGGTGTCCGCGGCCGGCCTGGGCATCGCCGCGCTCACCGCGTACCGCAGGCGGTTCCTCGCCGCCACGCGGATCGCGGCGTACGCGCTGGTGCCGGTCGGCCTGGTGATGACCGGCCTCGTGCAGTGGGCGGCCGGGGTCGTCTTCAGGCCGACCGTCTGGATCGGCTTCGGCCTGCTGGGCCTGGCCTGGCTGCTCTTCATGACCACCCGGACCGTGGAGCGCCGCGCCCTGGGCAAGGCCCCGAAGCCCGCGAAGGCCCCCAAGGCGACCAAGGGATCCCCGGCCCGGAAGGCGGTCGCGCCCAGCGCCTCCTCGCCCGCCACCGGCCAGAAGCCCCAGAAGCCCCAGACATCCCAGGCCGCCCCGGCGGAAGACTTCTCCGACATCGAGGCCATCCTCAAGAAGCACGGCATCTAGTGCTGTGGCCGGAACGGTTTGCCGGGTCGCGGCGTCCGGTGGGGTGCATCGCAAGGCGGAGGACCGCGGCTCGTACTGGACGTACTTGCGCGGTCCGACAACGCCGCGAGGTGCCGTGCCGGGGGCCGCGATCCGGCAAACCTTTCCGGTCACAGCACAAGGTCCAGGGGGGCGTCCGGCCAGGCCTTAGCGCGGTTCGGTGCCCACCGGGGGAGGAGTCGCGGGAAACCACCTGAACTGATGACAACGGGCGGCGTGTTGAGGGGGGATTCGAGGCGCCCTGCGCGATCATCGGGCCGACATGCTCGACACATCGCAGGGTGAGCCCCCGACTCCCGTCCCCGCCGCCGAGGCACCCCTCGCCCAAGAAGCGCGAGGCTGTCTCTTCGCGCTCTCCCAGCCGCCGCTGATGATCTTCCTAGGAGTGATCGGAATGCTGCTGCTGCTCGCCGCCGTGCACGACCTTTTCCTGCTCTGAGCCCGTCGGGTGGGCGTCCGCCTCCTTGCGGCGCGCCCGGTACGCCGCCACGTGCAGGCGGTTTCCGCAGGTCCGGCTGTCGCAGTAGCGGCGCGAACGGTTCCGCGAGAGGTCCACGAAGGCCCGCCGGCAGTCCGGGGCCTCGCAGCGGCGCAGCCGCTCCTCCTCGCCGGAGACCACGATGAAGGCCAGCGCCATGCCGCCGTCCGCCGCCAGGTGGTCGCCCACCGACGCGCCCGGCGCGAAGTAGTGCACGTGCCAGTCATAACCGTCGTGGTCGGTCAGCTGGGGGGTGGTGCCGGCCGTGGCGACCAGCTCGTTGATCAGTGCGGCCGCCGCACGGGAGTTCGGTGCCGCGAAGACCTGTGCGAACTTCCCCCGCACGGTCCGGACGCCGGCCAGGTCGCGGGCGCCGAGCTCGCCGACATCGCTGATCGCGTACTCCCGGACGAAGGCGCGCAGCGCCGCTACGTCCGACAGTCCGTCGGGCCGGCCCGGCTCGGCCGCGGTGTTCACCAGCGCGACGACGACGTCGAGCGCGCGACGGGTGTCGTGGGGGATCTGCACGGGGTCGCTCCCTTGAGGGCCGGGCCTGCGGCGACGGGCCGCTGCCGCCGCTGGGGGCCGACTCTAGCGGTTCCTCCCAAGGGGGTACCCGGCGGATGAACCGGGCGGGGGTGCCTCACAGCGCACCGGCGCCGCCCCCGCGGTTGGCTTCCGCGAGAACAGCGCCGGCACGTCGTCCGTATGTGGTTGTCCGACCCGCACCGTCGCCCCGAGTCGGACGGTGTCGAGCGGCTGTAGGCCTGGCTCAGCTTTCGGCCAGGATGTGGGAGAGCTCCTTGTCGAGGTCGAAGTGCCGGTGCTCGGTCCCGGGTGGAACCGCGGCGTCCGTCCGCTTGAGGAACGACTCGAGTGCTCGCGCTGGTGCTTCGAGCAGTGCTTCTCCCTCCGGTGAGCTCAGGGCGATGCAGACGACGCCCTGACCGTGGCTGCGGGACGGCCAGACCCGGACGTCGCCGGTACCGGTGGGCCGGTGGAGGCCCTCCGCGAGGAGGTCGCGGGCGAATACCCATTCGACCGTCTCCTCGGCGCCGGTGTGGAAGGTGGCGTGCACGGCGTAGGGGTCGGCCGTGTCATACCGCAGGCCCGCGGGAACAGGCAGTGAGGACTCGCTCGACACAACGAGGCGCAGGTGCAGCTCGCAGCTGACCGTGGTGTTCATAAGCGCCAGGGCCTTTCGCTCAGTGTGCGCTCGGGGATTCGCACGTCGGCGAAATCGACATGCCACCTACGGTGCCGTTGTAAACCCCTCTGACCGTTTTGCGGACCTCTGGGTCCCTCGGACGGCGGATCCAAAGCCGCATTCACGTGTGCTTCCGGCTCGGGTAGATTCCTCCTCATGAATACGGGGAGTGACCGAGAGAGCAATGATTCCGTCGGCGGCGGGCCGGCCGCCACGGAGGCGCCGCACGTGTCCAAGGCGCCGGCCTTCATCAAGGCCCGCCGCAGCCTGCACCTGAGCTGGCAGGTCGGCGTCTTCGTCGTCGGCCTGGCCGTCATCGGCGCCGGTGTCGCCATGCTGGTGCTGCCGGGCCCCGGCTGGGTCGCCATCTTCGCCGGGCTGGCGATCTGGGCCACCGAGTTCGCCTGGGCCCACCTCGCCCTGCGCTGGACCAAGCGCAAGGTGAGCGAGGCCGCGCAGAAGGCGCTCGACCCGAAGGTGCGGCGCCGCAACATCATCCTGACCAGCGTCGGCCTGGCCGTCGCGGGCGTCCTGATCGGCTTCTACCTGTGGAAGTACGGCCTCGCACTGCCCTGGAACATCAAGAACCAGTGACCGGCCGGCATGGTCGGAGAGCACCGCTGACATGCGGTAATGTTTGCGGTGCGTCCGGGCGATTAGCTCAGTGGGAGAGCACTTCGTTCACACCGAAGGGGTCACTGGTTCGAACCCAGTATCGCCCACCTGGATCAAGGGCCCGGAGACTCGTGAGAGTCTCCGGGCCCTTGTCGTGTCCCCTGCGGCCCGGCCCGGTCAGCGGAGCCTGCCGAGCGCCTCCCGGAGCCTGCGGGCATCGCGCAGCCGCTTCTCGTACGTCGCCCCCACCACCAGCAGCAGCAGGCCCGCCAGCGCCGGCGGCAGCCAGCGCGGCAGCACGCCCACGACCTGCACGACGTACGGGGCCAGCTCGTGCAGGGCCACCGCCGCCAGGGTGGCGCCGCCCAGCAGCAGCGGCGCCTGGAGCCGCCGGTGCGCGCCCAGCAGGGTCACGGTCAGTGCCGCCACGCCCAGCAGCAGCGGGCGCAGCCAGTGCGCGTCCCCCCAGGCGGCGGCCAGGCTCGGGAGCAGGGTCGCCCCCAGCCCCGGCCCGTACGCCGACCAGGACGAGGCCGCCGGATCACGGCGGCGGCCCAGGAACCCCACGGCCAGCGCCAGAACCGACACCGGCAGCGTGTACGCCTCGGGCTCCGCCACCCCCGAGGCGGCCAGCCGGACCCACGTCGCCGCCACGAACAGCGCCCCGGCGGCCCAGCCGAGGCGACGCCGGTCCGCGCGCAGCGCCGTGGCCGCGCAGAGTACCCCGGCCAGCGCGAGGGCGAGCGCCAGCACCGGGGCGTCCCCGACCGTCAGGGCCAGGGCGATCAGCGCGGTCACCGCCGCGGCGGCCTCCGCTGGGACCCGTACCGGTCCCAGCCGGGGGGCGAGAGCCATGACCACCGCGGGGACGGCCAGCACCGCCACCCCGCGCCACGACAGGGCGAGGTCCAGCAGCGCGGCCAGAGCCACCACCATCGACGCGGCGTACCCGACGGCCGGGACCGCGCCGCCCGCCCGGACCGGCAGCCGCGCGGCGGGCCCGTACGCCGCTCCCAGCGCACAGCCGACGCCGAGCACCCCGAACACCGCGAAGGTGGCCGCGCGGCCGTCCAGCGCGGCGACGGACACGCTCACGGCTCCCGCGACCGCACACGCCCCGGCCGTCCAGCCGACCGCCCGTGCCGGGGCCCGCAGCGCGAGCAGCCCGACGGCCGCCGTCACCGCCACCTGCGCCGTGAGTACCGCCGCCACCGGCAGCCCGAGCAGCACCGGCGCCACGAACAGCCCCGCCCAGCCGCACACCACGGCCACCACGGCCACCACCGCGGCTTCACGGCGCGCCGGCTCCCGGGCCGGCCACCAGCCCGCCCCCGCCACGAGCAGCAGGGTCACCGCGAGCGCCGCCCCCGGCCCGTACCCGGACGGCCGAGGCGTCGTCGCCGCCCACACCTCACCCAGCACCACGGTCCGGGACGCCAGCACCACCAGCGCGGCGGGCACTCCCGCCAAGGCCGCCAGCGCGGCCACCCCCGCCCCGGCCCACAACAGCCCGCGCCGGACCTGCTTCGGCAGCACGGTCGCCTGTACCACCGCCAGCAGCGCCAGCGCCGCGCCCAGGTGGACCACCACCGACCACTCGGCCCCCTCGGCGTCCCGCCCGACCGGGACCACCGCTCCGACCGCCGCCACCGCCGACAGCGCCCCGACCAGCGCCGCCGCCGAAGCCCGCGGCTCCCGCCAGGCCGCCGCCACACCCAGCACACCGCCCGCCGCCAGCAGCAGCGCCGGATCCACCGCCCCCGGCTCGTCCAGGGACACCGCCAGCCCCGTCAGCAGCGCGACCCCGCCCACCACGGCCGCCGTCACCCACGCCGCCACGCGCACCGGCCGGCGGATCACCGTGACCGCCAGGACCACGTCCAGGGCCGCCGTCGCCAGCAGGGCCCAGCCGGCCTCCATCGGATCCGCCCCGGCGGCGGCGGCCGCCAGCGGCAGCGGCAGCTGCGCCGCCGTCACCGCCGCGAGCATCGGCAGCCGCAGCTTCGCCAGCACCGATCCGTAGAGCGCCCACAGCCCCGCCAGTACCGCCGCCGCCCCCGCCGCGTACACGCCACCGTCGAGGTCGGGCAGGCCGACCGCGTGCACCGCGTACGCGTCCAGGACCGTCAGCAGCAGCCCGACCGCCGCGACCGACTCGGCGGTCGACCGCAGTCCCCGGCGCAGCAGTGCGGCGGGAGCGGCGAGCGCGGCCGCCGTCACGACGGCCAGCACCGCCGAACGCCCGACGATGCCGAGGGAGCCCCAGCTGACGAGAGTGAAGGCCAGCGCGGCGATCGCCAGCAGCACCGCGCCCAGGGTCAGCAGCACGGTCTGGGCACTCGCGGCCGAGGCTCCCCGCGCCGCCGCGGGCGCCCCCGCGGGCGTTCCCGGAGCCGCCCACGGCGGCGCCTGCTGTCGCAGGAGGTGCAGCAACCAGTCGCGGCGGGTCATCAAGTACAGCCGACGGGCGTCGAGTCGGGCCAGCTCGCCGTCGATGAGCGCCAGCTCTTCGGCCGGCGTCAAAGGGGTGTTCATAGCCGGAGTGTGGTGCCCGTCACGTCATCAGGACATGGGCGCGCGTACTCAGATCCCGCCTGAGTACGCCGAGTACGGCGGTACGCGCACGCGGAGGGCCCGGGCGGGCCAGACTGAAGGCATGCACCGCTGGACGCACTACCGCTTCCGCACCGTGTGGGACCTCGACGCCCCGCCCCCGCTCGTCTATTCCGTCCTGGAGGACGCCGGGCAGTACCCCGCCTGGTGGCCCCAAGTCCGCCGGGTCGAGCCGGTCGACGAACACACCGGCGCCGCCCTGATCCGCTCGGCCCTCCCGTACGGCCTCCACGTCACCCTCACCGGCCTGCTCCGCGACCCCTCCCGGGGTGTGCTCGAAGTGGCGCTGCGCGGGGACATCGACGGCTGGGCGCGGTGGACCGTACGCCCGCGCGGCGGACCCGGCGCCGCCCGTACGCGGGCGCTCTACGAACAGGAGGTCGAGGTCCGGGCGCCCCTGTTGCGGTGGTTCGCACTGCCCGCACGGCCGCTGTTCCGGCTCAACCACGCGCTCATGATGCGGGGCGGGCAGCGCGGCCTCGCGGCCCGGCTGGAGACTCCGCCGGAAGCGGTTTGAACAGACCCCACGCCTCTTGTATTGTTCAGTGCGTTCCCGGGCGATTAGCTCAGCGGGAGAGCACTTCGTTCACACCGAAGGGGTCACTGGTTCGATCCCAGTATCGCCCACCGGGACAGGCCGGTCCGTCTCACGACGGACCGGCCTTCCGCACTTTCCGGCCCGCGCGCTACGCGGCCTGCGGCAGCTCCGGACGCAGCGGCCAGTGCGGATCCACCGACTCCGGAGTGCCCTGCCGGGTGAACCACGCCTGCAGCCCGCGCGCCTGCGCCGCGTGCCACACCGCCTGGAGCGTGTGCAGTTCGGCCGGGGTCAGCCGCTCCAGCCGCGCCGCGAACCTGCGCCCGACCGCCCGTACGAGCTCCAGCGAGGCCAGCGCGTCCGCCGACGCGTCGTGCGCGCCCTCCAGCTCTATCCCGTAGTGCGCGCACAGGTCCGTCAGTGTGCGGCGGCCCTTGCGGTAGCGGTCCAGATGCTTGTCCAGCACCCGCGGATCCAGCACCGTCAGCGGCCGGCTGTCCAGATAGCGCGCCAGGGACGACGCCCGGTGCCGGCGCAACTCCCGGTCCAGCAGCGTCAGATCGAACGGCGCGTTCATCACCACCAGTGGCCGGCCCGCCACCTGCTGCTCGCCGAGCGCGCGGGCTATCTCCTCCACCACCGGCGCGGGCCACCGGCCGTGGCGCTGGAGGTGCTCATCGGTCAGTCCGTGTACTTCGGTGGCACCCGGAGGCACCGGGATGCCGGGATTGACCAGCCAGCGAGTGGAGCGGACCCGGCCGCCCGCACACTCCTGCACGACGAGCGCGGCGGACACGATGCGGTCCCGCTCGACGTCCACCCCGGTCGTCTCCGTGTCGAATGAGGCCAGCGGGCCTTCGTACCAGCGCGTCATGGCGAACTCCTCGTCCCCGGTGGGCAGATGATCGGCACACCACGCAACGCGCCGCCCTCGCCCGAAGCCGTGATACCCGGCCTGTTTGGCCCGTACGCCGTTTGCGACCCCCCGGCTGCGGAGACAACTTCCCTGGGGGCCCGCGCACATGACCGGTCGTCACCCCGTGCACCACAGCAGACCCACACACCACCGAAGGCAGAGCCCGACAGGCATGGGGAGCCGGCCATGGCGCTCGCACAGCCCGAACCGGGCGGGGTGCTGCAGGGACAGACCGATCCACGAACCGGACCGCTGCGCGGCACACTCGCCACCACCGCCTGCATGGAGACACTCCAGGTGGGATACCTGCACGCCGTCGCGGCCGCCGCCGGCTGCTCGCTCTCCCAGCCCTTCCCGGACAACGGCATCGACTGGCACGTCAGCCACGGCGCACCCGAGCACGTCGTCGACGACGAGGTCACCGTCAAGGTGCAGCTGAAAGCGACCTACCAGACACCGCCGCGGCCGGCCGGCGCCACCTTCGGCTTCACCCTCGACAACGAGCACCTGGTGAAGCTGGCCCGCACGCCGGTCGCCGTGCACAAGATCCTCGTCGTGATGCTCGTACCGCGAGAGCGGGAGCAGTGGCTCAGCGCCGGGCACGACCGGCTCGACCTGCGGCACTGCTGCTACTGGACCAACCTCGCCGGACACCCCGTGACCGGCCGGCGCCGGACCACCGTACGGATCCCGACCACGCGGATCTTCGACGACCGGGCGCTGTGCGAGATCATGACCCGGGTCGGGTCGGGAGGGACACCCTGATGAACTGGCACCCGCCGCACCTCGAACCACTGTCGTCCCCGGAGTTCACACCGGGCACGCCCGACCCCGCGCACGTCGATCCGCAGGTGCTCGGGGCGCTGCTGCGCCGCCACGGATGGCTGCGGCGCGGCGGCGCGGCCGGCCGCTACGGGCGCTGGACGCCGCCGGGCCACCCCGGAACCAGCCTGCTCGTGCCCGACAGCCGGACCTTCCCCGACTGCGCGGACCTGCTGGAAGAGGCGCTCACCGCGCTCTCGCGCAGCGCGCTGCCGTCGGC
Organism: Streptomyces sp. NPDC003042; assembly: GCF_053591315.1. NCBI lineage: Bacteria > Bacillati > Actinomycetota > Actinomycetes > Kitasatosporales > Streptomycetaceae > Streptomyces > Streptomyces sp. NPDC003042. Next base: position 48,824 of record NZ_JBSFTP010000014.1, on the reverse strand, counting down.
GCGCGAGGTGCTGTTCGGGCTGAGCGTGCCCAGCGACGAGATCCGCTGGGAGCGCGAGATACCGCAAGGGCCCTACGGACTCCAGGCCGAGGCCGCCTGGACGGTCCAGGAACAACTCCGCACGGCGGCCCGCCGGTTGCTGCTGGCCGGGGCCCTCGCCGACCGCGCCCGCGCCGGGTACTACGGGGCGCGCCACCGCGGCCAGGCCGAACGCGCCCTGGACGGCGTACTGGTGGGGCCCTCACCCGGTGGACGCAGGCTCACCGCGTACGTTCCGGTCGACGGCGGCAGGGGCCCCGTGACCCGGCTGCACCACGCCCTGCACGCGGCGCGCGAGGCGGTGGACTACCAGCGGGCCACCGGCGGCATGGAGGCCTTCGACGCGGCGGTGGAGGCGGGCGTCAGCCGGGAACTCGCCGACGCGCTCATCGCGCTGGTCCGGGGTTCGGAGGGCGCCCGCGTCACGCTGGCCTGGGCACCGGCGGCCGGAGTCCCGGCAGGCTGCGCGGCGAGGCCCGAGCCGGTGGAGTTCTCGCCCGGCGACCTGCCGGTACTGCGGGCGGCCGCCGTCCGCTACACGCGCGACGAGCCGACGGTCCCCGTACGGATCGCCGGAGCGGTGGTGCGGATGCGGCGCTCGGCCGCCGGCGGCGGGGGGACCGTACGCCTGCGGGTGCTCTCGGGCGCGGAGGTCTCGTACGTACGGGCCGCGCTGGACGAGGAGTCGTACCGGATCGCGGGCCACGCCCACCTCGTGGACATGCCGGTCCGGGTCAGCGGCCGCCTCCAGCGCCGTGGCGGCTTCCGGCGGCTCACCGGGGTCGTGGAGGTGACCCCGGTCCCGCTGGACGAGGTCGAGCGGGACCGCCTGATGAAGTCCCTGGACGCCGCGCTCGACCCGACGGACGTCCTGCCCTCGGACGACGGGGAAGACTAGGCGACCCGGAGAGTTCGGGTGCGGGGCCGACGGGATTCGAACCCGCGGGGCCGACAGCCAGGTCCGGCGGTCGGCCGCTGGTCCTGGGCACCAGGGACCTCCGGTGCCCAGGATCGCAATGGACCGCTCTGCCACGGCCCCGCACCCTGCGGGACCGCGCGGTCCCGTTGCGCCGGAGCCTACCGGTGTGACCGCACACCCCCTAAGGGATATGGCGGAAGGACGCCATGCGCAGGCCCGGGGCGGGGGAGAAGTCCGCGGCGCGGACGAAGCCCAGGCGTTCGTACAGGGTGACCGCGGGCGTGTTGTGCGCGCCCGTCGTGACCTCGACCGGGCGGTCCGGGAAGACCTCCGTGAGGGCGTGGCGCAGCAGCAGGGAGGCGACGCCCCGGCGGAACCAGGCCGGGTCCACGCAGAGCCGGTCGATGCTGGCGCCGCCACCGGGCTCCTCCTCCCAGGCGAGGAAGCCGGCGATGTCGCCGCCCTCGGACACCGCCCCGAGCCAGCTCAGCGGCCGGGCCCGCATGTCCGCGAGGCTCTCGCGCAAGGCCGGGATCCCGTCGAAGCCGATCAGCTCCGCCTCCACCGCGTACGCGGCCCGGCCGATCCGGTGCACGGCGGCAGCGGTGGCCTCGTCGGTCAGCTCCAGCGGGCGTACGAGCACGCTCGGCATACGGGTCCCTTCGGGTCGCGGGCGGAAGCCCCCACGCTACCCGCGGCTCCCGCCGCGCCCGGTCCGCCCGTCCTGCCACGGCGTCCGGGGCCGGACCTGAGCGTGCCCCGCCGGTAACCGTTTAGCGGCGCGGGCACTCGGCTCGGTACGATTCAGGCGCGCAGTGTTCGCTCGCGCACCCCCTGAGTCAGGAGAGACCGGTGTCAGACGTCCGTGTGATCATCCAACGCGATTCCGAGCGGGACGAGCGCGTGGTGGCCACGGGCACTACGGCGGCCGAACTGTTCGCCGGTGAGCGCACCATCATCGCCGCGCGCGTCGCGGGCGAGCTCAAGGACCTCAGCTACGAGGTGAAGGACGGCGAGACCGTCGAGCCGGTGGAGATCTCCTCCGAGGACGGCCTGAACATCCTGCGCCACTCGACCGCGCACGTCATGGCGCAGGCCGTGCAGGAGCTCTTCCCCGAGGCCAAGCTGGGCATCGGCCCGCCGGTCCAGAACGGCTTCTACTACGACTTCGACGTCGCCAAGCCCTTCACTCCCGAGGACCTCAAGGTCATCGAGAAGAAGATGCAGGAGATCCAGAAGCGCGGCCAGAAGTTCGCCCGCCGTGTGGTCACCGACGAGGCGGCGCGCGAGGAGCTCGCGGACGAGCCGTACAAGCTGGAGCTCATCGGCATCAAGGGCTCCGCGTCCACCGACGACGGCGCGAACGTCGAGGTGGGCGGCGGCGAGCTGACCATCTACGACAACCTCGACGCGAAGACCGGCGAGCTGTGCTGGAAGGACCTCTGCCGCGGTCCCCACCTGCCGAGCACCCGCAACATCCCGGCGTTCAAGCTCATGCGCAACGCGGCCGCCTACTGGCGCGGCAGCGAGAAGAACCCGATGCTCCAGCGCATCTACGGCACCGCGTGGCCGTCGAAGGACGAGCTGAAGGCCCACCTCGACTTCCTCGCCGAGGCCGAGAAGCGCGACCACCGCAAGCTCGGCAACGAGCTGGACCTCTTCTCCATCCCCGACGAGATCGGTTCCGGCCTCGCCGTCTTCCACCCCCGCGGCGGCGTCATCCGCCGGACCATGGAGGACTACAGCCGCAAGCGGCACGAGGAAGAGGGCTACGAGTTCGTCTACTCCCCCCACGCGACCAAGGGCCAGCTTTTCGAGAAGAGCGGTCACCTGGACTGGTACGCGGAGGGCATGTACCCCCCCATGCAGCTCGACGGTGGTACCGACTACTACCTCAAGCCCATGAACTGCCCGATGCACAACCTGATCTTCGACGCGCGCGGCCGGTCCTACCGCGAACTGCCGCTGCGTCTCTTCGAGTTCGGCACCGTGTACCGGTACGAGAAGTCCGGCGTCGTGCACGGCCTGACCCGTGCCCGGGGCTTCACCCAGGACGACGCGCACATCTACTGCACCCGTGAGCAGATGGCGGAGGAGCTCGACCGCACGCTCACCTTCGTGCTGAACCTGCTCCGCGACTATGGTCTGACCGACTTCTACCTGGAGCTGTCGACCAAGGACCCGGAGAAGTTCGTCGGCTCGGACGAGGTCTGGGAGGAAGCCACCTCGGTCCTCCAGCAGGTCGCCGAGAAGCAGGGCCTCCCGCTGACCCCCGACCCGGGCGGCGCCGCCTTCTACGGTCCGAAGATCTCGGTGCAGGCACGGGACGCCATCGGCCGGACCTGGCAGATGTCGACCGTGCAGCTCGACTTCAACCTGCCGGAGCGTTTCGACCTGGAGTACACCGCAGCGGACGGCTCGCGCCAGCGGCCGGTCATGATCCACCGCGCGCTGTTCGGTTCGATCGAGCGCTTCTTCGCGGTACTGCTGGAGCACTACGCGGGCGCCATGCCGCCGTGGCTGGCCCCGGTCCAGGCGGTCGGCATCCCGATCGGCGACGGGCACGTGGAGTACCTCCAGGAGTTCGCCGCCGAGGCGAAGAAGAAGGGCCTGCGGGTCGAGGTGGACGCCTCCTCCGACCGCATGCAGAAGAAGATCCGCAACCACCAGAAGCTCAAGGTCCCGTTCATGATCATCGTCGGCGACGAGGACATGGCCGCGGGCACGGTCTCCTTCCGCTACCGCGACGGTTCGCAGGAGAACGGCGTCCCGCGTGACGAGGCCTTGGCGAAGCTGGAGAAGGTCGTCGCCGACCGCGTCCAGGTCTGATTCCTCCTCCCCGCGCCCGCGGGGCTCGGCCCCCGGAAAGTGATCACTTTCCGGGGGCCTTCCTCGTCCGCGCAGGCGAGGTCATATGCTGCATCACATGACGACTGAGCCGGAGCAGCAGATCGGTGTGGGCACGCAGGACGCGTTCCAGCGTCTGTGGACGCCCCACCGGATGGCCTACATCCAGGGGGAGAACAAGCCGACCGGCCCGGAGGCCGGGGACGGCTGTCCCTTCTGCGGGATTCCGGAGATGTCCGACCAGGACGGCCTGGTCGTGGCGCGGGGCAAGCACGTCTACGCCGTGCTGAACCTCTACCCCTACAACGGCGGCCACCTGATGGTCGTCCCGTACCGGCACGTCGCCGACTACACGGAGCTGGACAGCCTGGAGACGGCCGAGCTCGCGGACCTCACCAAGCGGGCCATGGTCGCGCTGCGCAAGGCGTCCGGGGCGCACGGTTTCAACATCGGCATGAACCAGGGCAGCGCCGCCGGCGCCGGTATCGCCGCGCACCTGCACCAGCACGTCGTGCCCCGCTGGGGCGGGGACACGAACTTCATGCCGATCGTCGGGCACACCCGGATCCTGCCCCAACTCCTCGCGGACACGCGGCAGATGCTCGCCGACGCCTGGCCCGTCGACTGACTAGGACGGGCGGCTCTCGCGCCAGGTCCGAACCACGTCCTCGACGTCGAACTCCGTCAGATTGAGGGGCGGGCCGGGCGGCGGCATGCGCAGTGCCGCGCGGATCTTGTCGTTGATCTCCGTGAGGACGGCCCGCACCTGACGCTCGGAGCGGGCCTCCCGGACGGCCACCAGCGCGTCCTCGGCCTCCTTGCGCAGCGCGAGCGCCGGAGGCAGTACGGCGAATCCCTCGCGGTGCAGCTTCCCCTTGATCCACCACAGCTCGTCGTAGGGTGCGTCGAGGGAGTCCAGCGGCTTGCCGTAGCCGGGCAGGTTCTCGAAGTCCCCGCGGTCGGCGGCCTCCCTGATCTGGCGGTCCACGAAGGACTCGAAGCTGACACCAGGCGGTTTGCGCTCCGTCATGGCTCCTCCTCCGGGATCCGGGATCACTTCAGCGTACCTACGCGTCGTAGACGTCGGCCTTGCGCGGGGCCGGCTCCTGGATGAGGCCGCTCATGATCGAGGAGCGGTTGGTGAAACGCTCGGTGTCCACGCCGTTCTCCTCCAGCACCTTGAAGGCCGCTTCGTGCACCGACCGCAGGACCGGGGCCACCGTGCGCAGGGCGTCGTCCGCCATGAAGCGGTGGCGCCACATCGGGCCCGCCCAGACGTGGCGCAGGCCGAAGGGCTCGGGCAGGACCAGTTTGCCGCCGAAGTAGTCCAGGAGCGGCGGGTACCAGGTCAGCGGGGCGCGCACGGCCAGGCGTACGACCTCGCTGGCGTCCACCAGGGGCAGCGGGCGCTCCACGGTCTCCCAGAAGCGTATGGACTTGGGGACCTCGACCGTCGGTGGCTTGGACTTGGTGGTGAACAGGCCGGCCACCGGGCCGAGGGCGTGGGCGGTGACGTCCACGCGCAGGGTCTTGTAGAGCACGGTGACGGTGACCAGCATCGTGATGACGAGCTGGCCGTCCCAGAGCGGGTACTGGATGCCCAGGTAGTGCCGGTTGCCCGCGCTGAACTGCTGCTCGTTGCAGATCCGGGTGATCTCGTGCGGCTTGATCACGAAGGTGTCGATGTTCTCGCCGGTGGGGCGGGCGACCTCGGCGGCGCCCTCGCCGATCGGGGTGACGATCCAGTGCTGGATGGAGGCGGCCGGGAAGCCGCCGGTGTGCAGGGGGCCGCGCTCCAGCTTGCGCAACTGGGTGTCGATCGCGCGTATGACGTCCCAGCTGCGGAAGGGGTGGATCTCCGCGCCCTCGGTCCTGGGGGTCAGTTCCTCGGCCATCTGCCAGCTGCCCCAGCGGGTGCCCATCCCGAGGATGCCCTTGGTGCCGGCGTAGAAGACGGAGTTGCTGCGGTCCTCGGCCGTCAGCTTGGCGAGCTGGTGGCGCAGGTCCTCGCGGGCCTTCTCGTCCGGGTTGCCGGGCACCGCTTCGGGGATCTTGGCGGCGACTCCGCCGCCGCCTCCGAGCAGGCCGTCCCAGCGGGAGCGCATGTCGGCGGCGGTGGTTTCGCAGATCCGGCGGGCCAGGTACCAGCCGAGGACCGGGGCGATGATCGAGGCGAGCAGGTAGAGCTCCAGCATGCCGCTGTCGGCATTCCGGTTGACCACCCGGTAGAGCAGCAGCGCCGCGACCGCGGCCACGGCGACGAGGAGGGCGGTGCCGATCCAGGAACTGCCCTTGGTCTCGCTCTTGGCGAGCATCTTGCGGAGCTGGAACAGCCCCAGCCACAGCAGCAGGCCGGGCAGGAACAGCACGCCGCAGCACAGCATGATCAGGCGCAGCTTGCGGTCGCGTTCCTTGCGGATGCGGGAGGCGGCCAGGCAGTGCTCCACGACGGTCTGGGGGTCGGCGCCGAAGGACTGGATGAGGGGCTTGCGGGCGGCGCCGAGGGTACGGGCCTCGACGGCGCGACAGAAGGCCTCGCCGAGGTTGGGCTCGAAGAGCGCGATCTTGGGGGCCTTGACCGAGGCCGGGTGGTGCTCGCTGTTGGCCTCGAGTATGGAGGACAGCTTGGTGTCCTTGCCGCCTTCCCGGTACGCGGCGGAGGCGAGTGCGTTGGTCGCCGCGGTCTGGCCGCCGCCCCCCTGGAGAGGAATCTGCGCTCCGGGCCTGAAGTCGAAACCGTCGTCCGCCACCGCTGCCCCCATCGCCGTGCCACTGTGCTTTTGCTGTGCTGTGCTGTGCTGTTCTGTCGCGCTACTACCGTGTTCCGCCGGGCGGTGTCATGCCCTGCCGTGTTATTTGTCGCGCCGAAGAGCCTATCGGTGCACTTCGCCCTGTGGTCATGGGACAGGGAAATACCGCCCACCGCAAGCGGGTTGGGTGGGCGGTCACGGGCGTGCTATGTCAATTGGTTTCCCTTCTCCGCCTGTTCGCGCACCTTGTCCGCGAGATGGGGCGGCATGGGCTCGTGCCGGACGTACGTACGGGTGAAGCTGCCCGTGCCGTGCGACACGGAGCGCAGCTCCACGGCGTAGCGGCTGATCTCGATCTCGGGGATCTCGGCGCGCACCCGGGTCCGGGCGGCGCCGGCCTGTTCGGTGCCGATGACGCGGCCCCGGCGGCCGGCGAGATCGCTCATGACCGGGCCGACGTACTCGTCGGGTACCAGGACGTCGAGTTCCGCGACGGGTTCCAGGAGGTGGATGGGGCTGTCGGCGGCGGCTTCGCGCAGGGCGAGGGCGCCGGCGGTCTGGAAGGCGGCGTCGGAGGAGTCCACCGAGTGCGCCTTGCCGTCGCGCAGGGTGATGCGTACGTCGACCAGCGGATATCCGGCGGCGACGCCGCGGGCGGCCTGGGCGCGTACGCCCTTCTCCACGGACGGGATGAACTGGCGGGGCACCGCGCCGCCGACGACCTTGTCGACGAACTCGATGCCGCTGCCGGACGGGAGCGGTTCGACGTCGATCTCGCAGATGGCGTACTGGCCGTGGCCGCCCGACTGCTTGACGTGCCGGCCGCGGCCGGCGGCCGTGGCTCCGAAGGTCTCGCGCAGGCTCACCTTGTGGGGGACGGGGTCGACCTGGACTCCGTAGCGGGTGCGCAGCCGCTCCAGGGCGACCTCCTGGTGGGCTTCGCCGAGGCACCACAGGACGAGCTGGCGGGTGTGCTGGTTCTGTTCCAGCCGCATGGTGGGGTCCTCGGCGACGAGGCGGGCCAGGCCCTGGGAGAGCTTGTCCTCGTCGGCCTTGCTGTGGGCCTCGATGGCGAGGGGCAGCAGCGGCTCGGGCATGCTCCAGGGCTCCATGAGGAGCGGGGTGTCCTTGGCGGAGAGGGTGTCGCCGGTCTCGGCGCGGCCGAGTTTGGCGACGCAGGCGAGGTCGCCGGCGATGCACTGGTCCAGGGTGCGCTGCTGTTTGCCGAAGGGGGAGGTGAGGGCGCCGACGCGTTCGTCGACATCGTGGTCCTCGTGGCCCCGGTCGGCGAGGCCGTGTCCGCTGACGTGGACCGTTTCCTCGGGATGCAGGGTGCCGGAGAAGACGCGGACGAGGGAGACGCGGCCGACGTAGGGGTCGGAGGAGGTTTTGACGACTTCGGCGACGAGGGGGCCGTCGGGATCGCAGGTGGCGGCGGGGCGGGGGGAGCCGTCGGGGGCGGTGAGGGCGACGGGGGCGCGTTCCAGGGGGGTGGGGAAGCCGCCGGTGATCAGTTCGAGGAGTTCCGCGGTGCCGAGGCCCTGGCGGGCGCCGTCGGCGGCGGGGGCGGCCATCAGGACGGGGTGGAAGGTGCCGCGGGCGACGGCCCGCTCCAGGTCGTCGACGAGGGTCTTGAGGTCGATTTCCTCGCCGCCGAGGTAGCGGTCCATGAGGCTCTCGTCCTCGCTCTCGGCGATGATCCCCTCGATGAGGCGGGAGCGGGCGCTGTCGATGAGGGCGAGTTCGGCGGGGTCCGGGTCGCGCTCGACGCGCTCGCCCGAGGTGTAGTCGTAGACGCGCCGTGAGAGCAGGCCGAGGAGTCCGGCGACGGGGGAGTGCCCGTCGGGTCCGGCGGGCCCGTACAGGGGCAGGTAGAGCGGGAGGACGGCGTCGGGGTCGTCGGCTCCGAAGGTCTCGCCGCAGACGGTGGTCATCCGGGCGTAGTCGGAGCGGGCTGCCTCCAAATGGGTGATGACGATGGCCCGGGGCATGCCGACGGCCTCGCACTCGTCCCAGACCATGCGGGTGGCACCGGAGAGGCCCTCGCCGCCGTCCGCGGCCGAGACGACGAAGAGGGCCGCGTCCGCGGCGCGCAGACCGGCCCTGAGTTCTCCGACGAAGTCGGCGTATCCGGGGGTGTCCAGGATGTTGACCTTGATTCCGGCCCATTCGACGGGTACCAGGGACAGCTGGATGGAGCGCTGGCGGCGGTGCTCGATCTCGTCGTAGTCGGAGACGGAGGTGCCGTCCTCGACCCGGCCGGCCCTGTTGACGGCCCCCGCGGTCAGGGCCAGGGCCTCGACGAGGGTGGTCTTGCCGGCGCCGCTGTGGCCGACCAGCACGACGTTCCGTACGGAAGCGGGGCGGTCGGCCGTCAGTGCCCTGCCGGCGGCCCCGGCTTGGTGTGATGTGGCTCCCATGACGCTCGTGCCTCCTGGTGTCGCGGTGAGGAGGGTGATCGTGGTTCTTCGAGCTTTGCACCGGCGTCACACCGCGTCCATACGTCGTACGCCGGGTCCATGCCGTGAAGGTCCGCGGCGTGCGGCGGAGCCGGTGGCGGGATTGCCCGGAGCGCACCGGTGGATGCGCGGCGATTCGCGCCTTGGGCGCTGGCTACGATGGGCCAGCCGGTGGCCGTGGTGGCCGTGCGGCCCAGCGACCCTCCGGGAAGGCCATGCTGAACAAGTACGCGCGTGCATTCTTCACGCGTGTTCTCACGCCGTTCGCCGCATTTCTCCTCCGTCGGGGGGTGAGCCCGGACGCGGTCACCCTCATCGGCACCGCCGGAGTGGTGGCGGGAGCGCTGGTCTTCTTCCCCCGGGGCGAGTTCTTCTGGGGCACGATCACCATCACCCTCTTCGTGTTCTCCGACCTGGTGGACGGGAACATGGCCCGCCAGGCCGGCGTCTCCAGCCGGTGGGGCGCGTTCCTCGACTCCACGCTCGACCGGGTGGCGGACGCGGGGATCTTCGGTGGGCTCGCGCTCTGGTACGCGGGCTCCGGGAACGACAACGCGCTGTGCGCGGTGGCGATCTTCTGCCTGGCCAGCGGCCAGGTGGTCTCGTACACCAAGGCCCGCGGCGAATCGATCGGGCTGCCGGTCGCCGTCAACGGGCTCGTCGAGCGCGCCGAGCGGCTGGTGATCACGCTCGTCGCGGCCGGTCTGTCGGGTCTGGAGACCTTCGGGGTGCCCTCGTGGATCGGGGTGCTGCTGCCGATCGCGCTGTGGGTGGTGGCGGCGGGCTCGCTCGTCACGCTGATCCAGCGGGTGGTCACCGTACGCCGTGAGGCGGCCGAGGCCGACGCGGCCGCTGCCGCCGCCGAGGGGGGAGCTGCCTGATGGGCAAGGCACAGGACAAGCTGGTCGACGGGCTCTACGGGCTCGGCTGGGCCGGTGTGAAGAAACTTCCGGAACCGGCGGCCGTGGCACTGGGCCGCAAGATCGCCGACGTGGCCTGGAAGCGGCGCGGCAAGAGCGTCCTGCGGCTGGAGTCCAATCTGGCGCGCGTCGTGCCGGACGCGACGCCGGAGCGGCTGCTGGAGCTGTCCCACGCGGGTATGCGCTCCTACATGCGGTACTGGATGGAATCCTTCCGGCTGCCGGCCATGGACCGGAAGCGGTTCAGCACGGACGTCGAGATGAAGGACGACCACATCCTGCGCGAGGCCCTCGCCTCCGGGCGCGGAGTCATCGTCGCCCTGCCGCACCTGGCCAACTGGGACCTGGCCGGGGCCTGGGCCACCGGCCACATCGGCGTTCCGTTCACCACGGTCGCCGAGCGGCTCAAGCCCGAGACCCTCTACGACCGGTTCGTGGCCTACCGGGAGAGCCTGGGCATGGAGGTGCTGCCGCACAGCGGCGGCTCCGCCTTCGGGACCCTCGCGCGCCGGCTGCGCTCCGGTGGCATGGTCTGTCTGGTCGCGGACCGGGACCTCTCGGCCTCCGGCGTCGAAGTGGACTTCTTCGGTGCGACCGCGCGGATGCCGGCCGGGCCGGCGCTGCTGGCGCAGCAGACGGGCGCGGTGCTGCTCCCCGCGACCCTGTACTACGGGGACTCGCCGCAGATGTACGGCCAGATCCACTCCGAGGTGGAAGTGCCGAAGACCGGGACCCGGATCGAGAAGACCGCCGCCATGACGCAGGCGGTCGCGGACGTCTTCGCCGCGGGGATCGCCGAGCACCCGGAGGACTGGCACATGTTGCAGCGCTTGTGGATCGATGACCTGGAGGAGCGCCCGTAGTGAAGATCGGCATCGTGTGCCCGTACTCGTGGGACGTACCGGGCGGAGTCCAGTTCCACATCCGTGACCTGGCGGAACACTTGATCCGCCGCGGCCACGAGGTGTCGGTCCTGGCCCCGGCGGACGACGAGACCCCGCTGCCGCCCTACGTGGTCTCGGCGGGACGGGCGGTGCCGGTGCCGTACAACGGATCGGTCGCCCGGCTGAACTTCGGCTTCCTGTCGGCGGCGCGGGTGCGCAGGTGGCTGCACGACGGGGTCTTCGACGTGATCCACATCCACGAGCCGGCCTCGCCCTCGCTGGGGCTGCTGTCCTGCTGGGCGGCCCAGGGCCCGATCGTGGCGACGTTCCACACCTCGAACCCGCGCTCACGCGCCATGATCGCCGCGTACCCGATCCTCCAGCCGGCGCTGGAGAAGATCAGCGCGCGCATCGCGGTGAGCGAGTACGCCCGGCGCACGCTGGTGGAACACCTGGGCGGGGACGCGGTGGTCATCCCGAACGGGGTCGACGTGGACTTCTTCGCCAAGGCCGAGCCGAAGGCCGGCTGGGGCGGCCAGACCCTCGGTTTCGTCGGCCGCATCGACGAACCGCGCAAGGGCCTGCCGGTGCTGATGGCGGCCTTCCCCAAGATCGTCGAAGCCTGCCCGGACGTACGCCTGCTCGTGGCCGGCCGCGGTGACGAGGAGGAGGCGGTGGCCCCGCTCCCCGCCGCACTGCGCTCGCGCGTGGAGTTCCTCGGCATGGTCTCCGACGAGGACAAGGCCCGCCTGCTGCGCAGCGTGGACGTCTACGTCGCCCCCAACACCGGCGGCGAGAGCTTCGGGATCATCCTGGTCGAGGCCCTGTCCGCGGGCGCGGCGGTGCTGGCCTCCGACCTCGACGCCTTCGCCCAGGTCCTGGACCACGGCGGCGCGGGGGAGCTGTTCGTGAACGAGGACCCCGACTCCCTCGCGACCAAGGCGATCTCGCTGCTCGGTGACCCGGCGCGGCGCGCGGAACTGAGCGCCCGCGGCTCCGCGCACGTACGCCGCTTCGACTGGTCGACGGTCGGCGCGGACATCCTCTCCGTCTACGAGACCGTCACCGCCGGAGCGGCCGCTGTGGCCACCGACGAACGCGTCCCGCTCCGCACCCGCCTCGGCTTCTCGCGCGACAGCTCGTCCTCCTGACGGAGGAGCCGGGGGCAGGCGGGGAAGGGTAGTGTCGCCGCCCGTGATCGAAAACCTTGTGTGGATCGCCGTGGCGCTCGGCGTCGTCGGCGTCTACCTCAGCTGGACCGCCGGCCGCCTGGACCGGCTGCACACGCGGATGGACGCCGCCCGCGCCGCCCTCGACGCGCAGCTCGTGCGGCGGGCCTCGGTGGTGCTGGAGGTCGCCACCTCCGGGGCCCTCGACCCCGCCTCCTCGCTCGTGCTGTACCAGGCCGCGCACGCCGCCCGGCAGGCCCGGGAGGAACACCGCGAGGTCGCGGAGAGCGAGCTCAGCCAGGCGCTGCGCGCGGTGTTCGCCGACGTCGACCAGGTCGAGGTGCTGAAGGCCGCTCCGGGCGGCGTGGAGGCCGCCGAGGACCTGGCGGCGGCGGTGCGCCGGGTCCCGATGGCGCGGCGGTTCCTCAACGACTCCGTGCGGGCGGCCCGCGCGCTGCGCAGGCACCGCAAGGTCCGCTGGTTCAGGCTGGCCGGCCACGCGGCGTTCCCGCTCGCCTTCGAGATGGACGACGAGCCCCCCGCCGACCTGGCCGCCCGTCCGTAGTTGTACCCAGTGGCCAACTTGAAAGGAGCCACCGGCTCCTTATTGGCCCTTGCAGTGGACTGGTCCGGGGAGGTTTGCTCGGCTGAGCAACACGTAGCGCCCGTCTTCCTTCGAGTGAGGTCACCCCGTGAGCACGCTTCCCACCTCCCCCCAGTCCGCCGAGTCGGCGATCGGCACCTCCCGCGTCAAGCGCGGCATGGCCGAGCAGCTCAAGGGCGGCGTGATCATGGACGTGGTCAACGCCGAGCAGGCGAAGATCGCCGAGGACGCCGGCGCCGTGGCCGTCATGGCCCTGGAGCGGGTCCCCGCCGACATCCGCAAGGACGGCGGAGTCGCCCGCATGTCCGACCCGAACATGATCGAAGAGATCATCGACGCGGTCTCGATCCCGGTCATGGCCAAGTCCCGCATCGGCCACTTCGTCGAGGCCCAGGTCCTGCAGTCCCTCGGCGTCGACTACATCGACGAGTCCGAGGTCCTGACCCCGGCCGACGAGGTCAACCACTCCGACAAGTGGGCGTTCACCACCCCCTTCGTCTGTGGCGCCACCAACCTGGGCGAGGCCCTGCGCCGCATCGCCGAGGGCGCGGCCATGATCCGCTCCAAGGGCGAGGCCGGCACCGGCAACGTCGTCGAGGCCGTCCGCCACCTGCGCCAGATCAAGAACGAGATCGCCCGCCTGCGCGGCTACGACAACAACGAGCTGTTCGCCGCCGCCAAGGAACTGCGCGCGCCGTACGAGCTCGTCAAGGAAGTCGCCGAGCTCGGCAAGCTCCCGGTCGTGCTCTTCTCCGCCGGTGGCGTCGCCACCCCGGCCGACGCCGCCCTGATGCGCCAGCTCGGCGCCGAGGGCGTCTTCGTCGGCTCCGGCATCTTCAAGTCGGGCGACCCGGCCAAGCGCGCCGCCGCCATCGTGAAGGCCACCACCTTCTACGACGACCCGAAGATCATCGCGGACGCCTCCCGCAACCTGGGCGAGGCCATGGTCGGCATCAACTGCGACACCCTCCCCGAGTCCGAGCGCTACGCCAACCGCGGCTGGTAGTCCCGTCATGACGAACACCCCCGTGAACCCCGTCATCGGGGTACTCGCCCTCCAGGGCGACGTACGGGAGCACCTGATCGCCCTGGCCGCGGCGGACGCCGTGGCCAGGCCGGTCCGGCGTCCCGAGGAGCTCGCCGAGGTCGACGCCCTGGTGATCCCCGGCGGCGAGTCCACGACCATGTCGAAGCTCGCCGTCCTGTTCGGCATGCTGGAGCCACTGCGCGAGCGCGTGCGGGCCGGCATGCCGGTCTACGGCACCTGCGCCGGCATGATCATGCTCGCCGACAAGCTGCTGGACGGCCGCGAGGACCAGGAGACGCTCGGCGGGATCGACATGATCGTGCGCCGCAACGCCTTCGGCCGGCAGAACGAGTCCTTCGAGGCGAAGGTCGAGTTCGCGGGCATAGCCGACGGCCCCGTCGAAGGCGTTTTCATCCGCGCCCCGTGGGTCGAGTCGGTCGGCGCGGGCGCCGACGTACTCGCCACCTACGACGGCCACACCGTGGCCGTGCGGCAGGGAAACGTTCTTGCCACCTCGTTCCACCCCGAACTGACCGGCGACGATCGCGTCCACGCGTACTTCGTCGACATGGTGCGCGCGGGGCTGTGACGCGGTCCCGGTAGGATCGTTGGCGAACACTGTTGGTTACGCGAAGGAGACAGGCGGATGTCCGGCCACTCTAAATGGGCTACGACGAAGCACAAGAAGGCCGTGATCGATGCCAAGCGCGGCAAGCTCTTCGCGAAGCTGATCAAGAACATCGAGGTCGCGGCCCGTACCGGTGGCGCCGACCTGGACGGCAACCCGACGCTGTTCGACGCCGTCCAGAAGGCCAAGAAGCAGTCGGTCCCCAACAAGAACATCGACTCCGCGCTCAAGCGCGGAGCGGGTCTTGAGGCCGGCGGCGCCGACTACGAGACGATCATGTACGAGGGCTACGGTCCGAACGGTGTCGCGGTGCTCATCGAGTGCCTCACCGACAACCGCAACCGCGCCGCCTCCGACGTCCGCGTCGCCATGACCCGCAACGGTGGTTCGATGGCCGACCCGGGCTCGGTCTCGTACCTGTTCAACCGCAAGGGCGTCGTCGTACTGCCCAAGGGTGAACTCTCCGAGGACGACGTCCTGGAGACGGTGCTCGAGGCCGGTGCCGAAGAGGTCAACGACCTCGGTGACAGCTTCGAGATCATCAGCGAGGCCACCGACATGGTGGCGGTCCGTACCGCCCTCCAGCAGGCCGGTATCGACTACGACTCGGCCGACTCCAACTTCGTTCCGACCATGCAGGTCGAGCTGGACGAAGAGGGCGCGCGCAAGATCTTCAAGCTCATCGACGCGCTGGAGGACAGCGACGACGTCCAGAACGTCTTCGCCAACTTCGACGTCTCGGACGAGGTCATGGAGAAGGTCGACGCCTAAAAGGCGTCAACTGCCCCCCTCTGCGGCTGAACCTCCCCCAGCTACCGCTGGGAGGTGCCCCCGGCCGCTCTCGCGGAGGTGGTTGCTCGCCGTCGGGGTTGCTCAATTGACGGTTGCCGCTTTGGACGGGCCGACGGGACACACCCTGTCGGCCCGTCGCTTTGTCAGTGGGGCCGGATAGCCTGCACGCACAGGCGATCGAGGGCAGGGGGGTGGGCGTGTGCGGGTACTCGGTGTGGACCCGGGGTTGACGCGGTGTGGTGTCGGTGTGGTCGAGGGTGTCGCCGGCCGCCCCCTGACCATGATCGCGGTGGGGGTCGTACGGACGCCCTCGGACGCCGAGTTGGGTCACCGGCTCGTCGCCATCGAGCAGGGCATCGAGGAATGGCTCGATGCCCACCGGCCCGAAGTCGTCGCCGTGGAACGGGTGTTCAGCCAGCACAACGTCAGCACCGTCATGGGCACCGCCCAGGCGAGCGCCGTAGCCATGCTGTGCGCCGCCCGGCGCGGCATACCGGTCGCCCTGCACACCCCGAGCGAGGTCAAGGCCGCCGTCACCGGCAGCGGCCGGGCCGACAAGGCCCAGGTCGGCGCGATGGTCACCCGGCTGCTGCGGCTGGCCGAGCCGCCCAAGCCCGCCGACGCCGCCGACGCCCTCGCCCTCGCCATCTGCCACATCTGGCGGGCCCCCGCCCAGAACCGCCTCCAGCGGGCGGTCGCCCTGCACGCCTCGAAAGGCCGTACCCGATGATCGCCTTCGTCAGCGGCCCAGTCGCCGCGCTCGCCCCCACCCTGGCCGTCATCGAGGTCGGGGGCGTGGGCATGGCCGTGCACTGCACGCCGAACACCATCGCCGGCCTGCGGACCGGCGAGCCGGTCCGGCTGGCGACCTCGCTGGTCGTACGGGAGGACTCGCTGACCCTGTACGGCTTCGCGGACGACGACGAACGGCAGGTCTTCGAGCTGCTCCAGACCGCGAGCGGGGTCGGGCCGAGGCTGGCGCAGGCCATGCTCGGCGTGCACAGCCCGGACGCGCTGCGGCTGGCCGTCTCCACCGGTGACGAGAAGTCGCTGATGGCGGTGCCGGGCATCGGCAAGAAGGGCGCGCAGAAGCTCCTGCTGGACCTGAAGGACAAGCTGGGTGCCCCGGTGGGTTCCAGTGGCCTGGTGGGGGCCCAGCGGGCCGCCGCGCCGGGTCCCGCCCCGTGGACGGAACAGCTCCAGGCGGCGCTGATCGGCCTCGGCTACGCGTCGCGCGAGGCGGAGGACGCGGTGGCGGCCGTCACGCCGCAGGCCGAGGCGGCCATCGCCTCCGGCGGTTCCGCCCCCGTTCCGCAGCTGCTGCGGGCCGCCCTCCAGTCCCTGAACCGGTCCCGCTGACCGTGTACCAGCGGCGCCGCTGCTGGGGCTCCGCCCCAGACCCCGCGCCTCAAACCCCCCCACGACTCCGTCTGGGGATACCCCCTGGCGAGGCTGATTTGCCGGGGCTCCGCCCCGGACCTCAGGGGCGGACCGCATCAGCCAATTTCAGCCCCGCCGGCGTTTGAGGCGCGGGTCTGGGCAGAGCCCAGGACGGCGGGCCGCAGGCGGGACACGACAGACCACCGCACGAACCGAGAAGGCAGACCGACATCGTGAACTGGGACGACGAGACCGCCACCCCCGAGCCGGACCGGCTGGTCGCGCCCGCGGCAGACGGGGAGGACACCGCCGTCGAGGCGGCGCTGCGACCGAAGGACCTCGGCGAATTCGTCGGCCAGGAGAAGGTCCGCCAGCAGCTGGATCTCGTCCTCAAGGCGGCCCGCCAGCGCGGCGCCACCGCCGACCACGTCCTGCTGTCCGGCGCGCCCGGCCTCGGCAAGACCACCCTGTCCATGATCATCGCCGCCGAGATGGGCGCCCCCATCCGGATCACCTCCGGCCCCGCCATCCAGCACGCCGGCGATCTCGCCGCGATCCTCTCCTCCCTCCAGGAGGGGGAGGTCCTCTTCCTCGACGAGATCCACCGCATGTCCCGGCCCGCCGAGGAGATGCTCTACATGGCCATGGAGGACTTCCGCGTCGACGTGATCGTCGGCAAGGGCCCCGGGGCCACCGCCATCCCGCTGGAGCTGCCGCCCTTCACCCTCGTCGGCGCCACCACCCGCGCCGGCCTGCTGCCCCCGCCGCTGCGGGACCGCTTCGGCTTCACCGGCCACATGGAGTTCTACGTCCCCGAGGAGCTGGAGCGCGTCATCCACCGCTCCGCACGCCTCCTCGACGTGGAGATCGACACCGCCGGAGCCGCCGAGATCGCCGGGCGCTCCCGCGGCACCCCGCGCATCGCGAACCGCCTGCTGCGTCGCGTCCGGGACTACGCCCAGGTCAGGGGCGACGGGACGGTCAACCGCGAGGTGGCCCGCAGCGCCCTCCAGGTCTACGAGGTGGACGCGCGCGGGCTCGACCGGCTGGACCGGGCCGTGCTGGAGGCCCTGCTCAAGCTGTTCGGCGGCGGCCCCGTCGGGCTGTCCACCCTCGCCGTGGCCGTCGGCGAGGAGCGGGAGACGGTGGAGGAGGTGGCCGAGCCGTTCCTGGTCCGGGAGGGACTGCTGGCCCGTACGCCGCGCGGGCGGGTCGCGACGCCCGCCGCATGGGCCCATCTGGGGCTCGTACCGCCCCAGCAGGGCGTCGGCGGTCCAGCCAGTGGATCAAGTGGACAACAGGGCTTGTTCAGGGCCTGACGGCGCGGAGGTTCGACCGGTCAGGAACTGCGGTGCCATGCTGGGCGTTGTTCCATCCGTGCGGACTCGCCTAGACTCCGCCGATGCCGACCCTTCAGGTCGGCGTGCCCACCCCCCGTAGAAGAAGGCCGTCTCCCGTGCGGTCGTGCGAAGGATCTCCGTCCCGTGAATCTCGTGACACTCCTCCCGTTCATCGTGCTCATCGGGGCGATGTTCCTGATGACCCGTTCCGCCAAGAAGAAGCAGCAGGCTGCTGCCCAGATGCGCAACAACATGACGCCCGGCACCGGCGTCCGCACCATCGGCGGCATGTACGCCACGGTGAAGGAGCTCGGTGAGGACACGGTCACCCTCGAGGTGGCTCCCGGCGTCCACGCGATCTTCGCCAAGAACTCCATCGGTGCCGTCCTCGACGACGAGGAGTACAACCGCATCGTCCACGGCATCACCGATGAGCCGGCCGACGACACGCCGGTCGTCCCGGACGACGCCTCGTCGCTGATCGAGACCTCGGCCGAGACCCCGGCCGAGGCCCCGAAGGCGGACCTGTCGAAGGACGCGTCCACCGAGGACGAGGCTCCCAAGCTCGACCTGGGCAAGAGCGACGAGCCCAAGGGCGACGAGCCGAAGGACGGCAAGACCGACGGCGAGGCCGGCGCGAAGTAGCGCTCGGCCACGGACCGCGGTGGCGCCTGACCGGCGGCCGCCGCGGTCCCCGCCAGTGAACTTCTGCGGGGGGCAGGGGTCCCCACCACACATTTCGTGGCCGTCCCCGCGCTGACCCGGCGCGGGACGGTTGGACAGGGAGAAACGACAAGGTGGCAGCACCGAAGAAGGGCCGGCGGCCCACGGGGGCTCAGGGGAGGCCGGGGCGCGCCCTGGCCATCATCCTGATCGCGATGGTGGCGCTCACCGCGGGGATGTTCCTCACGAAGCAGACGACCCCCCGCCTGGGCATCGACCTCGCGGGCGGTACGAGCATCACGCTCAAGGCCAAGAGCGAACCCGGCAAGCCGGACGCGATCAACGAGACCAACATGAACACGGCGGTCGGCATCATCGAACGCCGCGTCAACGGTCTCGGCGTCTCGGAATCCGAGGTCCAGACTCAGGGCCGCGACCACATCATCGTGAACATCCCCAAGGGGACGAACGAGCAGCAGGCGCGCGAGCAGGTCGGTACCACCGCCCAGCTGTTCTTCCGCCCCGTGCTGGCCTTCGCCGACGGCGCCCCGATCGCCCCCGAGGCGACCCCGAGCACCTCCCCGAGCCCCTCCGCGGGCGGTTCCAGCCCCCCGAAGGCGGAAGGCAGCACCAAGCCCTCCGCTTCGGCCACTCCGTCGTCCAGCGCCACTTCCCAGGGCCGCGTGCTCAGCGAGGCCCTCAAGGCCCCGGCCGCCCCCACTCCCTCGCCCTCGGCGAGCGAGTCGAAGAAGGCAGACGACAACAAGGCTCCGACCCCGAGCCCGACCCCGACTCCGGTCCCGTCGGGCCCCGACGCCGCCGTCGCGGACCTCCAGGCCCGGTTCGCCGCGCTGGACTGCACCGACGAGGCGCAGCGCGCCGCCGTCGGCCAGAACGTCAAGCCCGAGGACCCGATCCTCGCCTGCGGCCAGCGCGGCGACGCCTGGGGCAAGTGGGTCCTCGGCCCGGCCCAGGTCAACGGCCAGGACGTGAAGGACGCCAAGGGCATCATCGACCCGCAGCGCGGTATCTGGATCGTCACGATGCAGTTCACCGACACGGGCGCCGACAAGTTCGCCAAGATCACCGGTGAGCTGTCGACGAAGCAGTCCCCGCAGAACCAGTTCGCGATCGTGCTCGACGGCGAGGTCATCTCCGACCCGTCCGTCAGCCAGGCGCTCACCGGCGGCAACGCGGAGATCTCCGGCGGGTTCACCCAGCAGTCCGCGCAGGACCTGGGCAACATGCTCTCCTACGGCGCCCTGCCGCTCTCCTTCAGCGAGGACAGCGTCACCACCGTCACCGCCGCGCTCGGAGGTGAGCAGCTGAAGGCCGGTCTGATCGCCGGCGCCATCGGCCTCGTCCTCGTCGTGATCTACCTGCTGGTGTACTACCGCGGTCTGGCCTTCATCGCCATCGTCAGCCTCCTGGTCTCCGCGGTCCTGACCTACACGATCATGGCGCTGCTCGGAAAGGGCATCGGCTTCGCGCTGAACCTGCCCGCCGTCTGCGGCGCGATCGTGGCGATCGGCATCACGGCGGACTCGTTCATCGTGTACTTCGAACGCATCCGGGACGAGATCCGCGAGGGCCGCACCCTGCGTCCGGCCGTCGAGCGCGCCTGGCCGCGTGCCCGGCGCACGATCCTGGTCTCCGACTTCGTGTCGTTCCTCGCCGCCGCGGTGCTCTTCATCGTCACCGTCGGAAAGGTCCAGGGCTTCGCCTTCACGCTGGGTCTGACCACCCTGCTCGACGTGGTCGTGGTGTTCCTCTTCACCAAGCCGATCATGACGCTGATGGCGCGTACGAAGTTCTTCTCCAGCGGTCACCCGTGGTCCGGGCTGGACCCCCAGCGGCTCGGCGCCAAGCCGCCGCTGCGCCGGTCCCGCCGCAGCGCCCCGGTTCCCGCCCCCGTCGACGCAAAGGAGGCGTGAGAGATGTCGAAGCTGGGAGATCTCGGCGCCAGGCTGTACCGCGGTGAGGTCGGCTACGACTTCGTCGGCAAGCGCTTTCTCTGGTACGGCGTTTCCATCCTGATCACCATCACGGCGATCGTGGCCCTGGCGGTTCAGGGCCTCAACATGGGCATCGAGTTCAAGGGCGGTGCCGTCTTCACCACCCCGAAGACGGCCGTCTCCGTCGCCCAGGCGACGGAGGACGCGGAGAAGGTCTCGGGCCACGACGCGATCGTCCAGGAGCTCGGCACCGGCGGCCTGCGCATCCAGATCTCCGGTCTGGACACCGACTCCGCGGCCGACGTGAAGAAGCAGCTGGCCACCGACCTCAAGGTCACCGAGGCCGACATCAACGCGGACCTGGTCGGCCCCAGCTGGGGCGAGCAGATCGCGAACAAGGCCTGGACCGGCCTCGGCATCTTCATGGTCCTCGTGGTGATCTACCTCGCCATCGCCTTCGAGTGGCGGATGGCCGTCGCCGCGCTGATCGCCCTGATCCACGACCTCACCATCACCGTCGGCATCTACGCGCTGGTGGGCTTCGAGGTCACGCCGGGCACGGTGATCGGTCTGCTCACGATCCTCGGTTACTCCCTCTACGACACCGTCGTCGTCTTCGACGGTCTCAAGGAGGGCTCGAAGGACATCACGAAGCAGACCCGCTACACCTTCAGCGAGATCGCCAACCGCAGCATCAACGGCACGCTGGTCCGCTCGATCAACACCACGGTCGTGGCGCTGCTCCCGGTCGGTGCCCTGCTGTTCATCGGCGGCGGCTTCCTGGGCGCGGGCATGCTCAACGACATCTCGCTGTCGCTGTTCGTCGGCCTCGCGGCCGGTGCGTACTCCTCGATCTTCATCGCGACCCCGCTGGTCGTGGACCTGAAGGAGCGCGAGCCGGCGATGAAGGCGCTGCGCAAGCGGGTGCTCGCGAAGCGGGCGGCCGCGGCGGCGAAGGGCGAGGCGGCCGACGGGGACGAGGACCACGTGTCCGACGACGCCCCGCAGGACGTGGCCCCGGCCGGTCCGGGGAGGCGGCGCCGGTGACCACCGCCTGTACGCCCGAGGTCCGCGAACTGCTGCTGAGCCGGATCAAGGACGTCCCGGACTACCCGGTGCCGGGCGTGATGTTCAAGGACATCACCCCGCTGCTCGCCGACCCGAAGGCCTTCACGGCACTGACGGAGGCGCTGGTGGACCTGGCCTGCCGCTACGGCGCGACGAAGATCGTCGGACTGGAGGCGCGCGGGTTCATCCTGGCGGCTCCGGTCGCCGTGCGGGCGGGCATCGGGTTCGTGCCCGTACGCAAGGCCGGGAAGCTGCCGGGCGCGACGCTCGCGCAGTCCTACGCGCTGGAGTACGGCACGGCGGAGATCGAGGTCCACGCCGAGGACCTGTCGGCCGGTGACAAGGTCATGGTCATCGACGACGTCCTGGCCACCGGCGGTACCGCCGAGGCGTCGCTGGAGCTGATCCGGCGGGCCGGGGCCGAGGTCGCAGGGGTGGCCGTCCTGATGGAACTGGGCTTCCTCCCGGGCAGGGCAAGGCTGACCGCCGCGCTCGCGGGGGCCCCGCTGGACGCGCTGATCGTGGTCTGACCCCGTAGTGCCGAAGCGGCGGGTTCCGGGACTTCCCGGGCCCGCCGCTTCCGCGTGCGGCAGGGCCGGCGCAGACCTGGGCAGGTGTGGGGGAACAGGGTGACGCAACCCTCGCTACCATGGGTTATCCGGACCTGACCGGGGCCCCGGATCCTCCCCCGGACTCCGCCCGGGGGACCCCCAGGAGGAGCGCTCTTGCCAGACGAGGTCCAGCCCCTGCCCGCCGCGCAGCCCGACCCGCAGGCCGAGTCGGCCGCGGCGGCCGCCGCCACGCCCCAGCCGACCCCGCCGGTCAAGCCCGCTCCCGCGAAGTCGGCCGGGTCCTCCAACCGTGTCCGCGCCCGGCTCGCGCGCCTCGGCGGCCAGCGTTCCACCCCGTACAACCCGGTACTGGAACCCCTTCTCCGCATAGTCCGCAGCAACGACCCGAAGATCGAGACGGCGACGCTGCGCCAGATCGAGCAGGCGTACCAGGTCGCCGAACGCTGGCACCGCGGCCAGAAGCGCAAGAGCGGCGACCCGTACATCACCCACCCGCTCGCGGTGACGACGATCCTCGCCGAGCTCGGGATGGACCCGGCCACCCTCATGGCGGGCCTGCTGCACGACACCGTCGAGGACACCGAGTACGGACTTGAGCAGCTGCGCCGCGACTTCGGCGACGCCGTCGCCCTCCTCGTCGACGGGGTCACCAAGCTCGACCGGGTCAAGTTCGGCGAGGCCGCCGAGTCCGAGACCGTGCGCAAGATGGTCGTGGCGATGGCCAAGGACCCGCGCGTCCTGGTCATCAAGCTCGCCGACCGCCTGCACAACATGCGCACCATGCGCTACCTCAAGCGGGAGAAGCAGGAGAAGAAGGCCCGCGAGACCCTCGAGATCTACGCGCCACTGGCCCACCGCCTCGGCATGAACACGATCAAGTGGGAGCTGGAGGACCTCGCCTTCGCGATCCTCTACCCCAAGATGTACGACGAGATCGTCCGCCTGGTCGCCGAGCGGGCGCCCAAGCGCGACGAATACCTCGCGATCGTCACCGACGAGGTGCAGGCGGACCTGAGAGCGGCCCGCATCAAGGCCACCGTCACGGGCCGCCCGAAGCACTACTACAGCGTCTACCAGAAGATGATCGTCCGAGGCCGTGACTTCGCGGAGATCTACGACCTGGTCGGCATCCGCGTCCTCGTCGACACGGTCCGGGACTGCTACGCCGCCCTCGGCACGGTGCACGCGCGCTGGAACCCGGTCCCCGGCCGGTTCAAGGACTACATCGCGATGCCCAAGTTCAACATGTACCAGTCGCTGCACACGACGGTCATCGGGCCCAGCGGCAAGCCGGTCGAGCTCCAGATCCGCACCTTCGACATGCACCGCCGCGCCGAGTACGGCATCGCCGCGCACTGGAAGTACAAGCAGCAGACCGTCGCCGGCACCTCCAAGGTCCGCACCGACGTCCCGCACGCCGCCAAGGGCACCGCCGGCCAGGACACGGTCAACGACATGGCCTGGCTGCGCCAGTTGCTGGACTGGCAGAAGGAGACGGAGGACCCGGGCGAGTTCCTGGACTCCCTGCGCTTCGACCTCTCCCGCAACGAGGTCTTCGTCTTCACGCCCAAGGGCGACGTCATCGCGCTGCCCGCCGGCGCGACGCCCGTGGACTTCGCGTACGCGGTCCACACCGAGGTCGGCCACCGCACGATCGGCGCGCGGGTCAACGGGCGGCTCGTACCGCTCGAATCGGCCCTCGACAACGGTGACCTGGTCGAGGTCTTCACCTCCAAGGCCGAGGGGGCGGGCCCGTCCCGCGACTGGCTCGGCTTCGTCAAGTCCCCACGGGCCCGCAACAAGATCCGCGGCTGGTTCTCCAAGGAGCGCCGCGACGAGGCCATCGAGCACGGCAAGGATGCCATCGCGCGGGCCATGCGCAAGCAGAACCTGCCGATCCAGCGCATCCTGACGGGCGACTCCCTCGTCACCCTCGCGCACGAGATGCGCTACCCCGACATCTCCTCCCTGTACGCGGCGATCGGCGAGGGCCACGTGGCCGCGCAGGGCGTCGTACAGAAGCTGGTGCAGGCCCTCGGCGGCGAGGACGCGGCCAACGAGGACCTGGAGGAGAGCATCCCGCCGGCGCGCGGGCGCAGCAAGCGACGGGGCAGCGCCGACCCCGGCGTGGTCGTCAAGGGCGTCGACGACGTGTGGGTCAAGCTGGCCCGCTGCTGCACCCCGGTGCCGGGCGACCCGATCATCGGCTTCGTCACGCGCGGCAGCGGCGTATCGGTTCACCGCGCGGACTGCGTCAACGTCGACTCCCTCTCCCAGCAGCCCGAGCGGATGCTGGAGGTGGAGTGGGCGCCGACCCAGTCCTCCGTCTTCCTGGTCGCCATCCAGGTGGAGGCGCTGGACCGGTCCCGGCTGCTGTCGGACGTCACCCGGGTCCTGTCGGACCAGCACGTGAACATCCTCTCCGCCGCCGTGCAGACCTCGCGCGACCGGGTGGCCACCTCGCGGTTCACCTTCGAGATGGGCGACCCGAAGCACCTGGGACACGTCCTGAAGGCCGTACGGGGCGTGGAGGGCGTCTACGACGTCTACCGCGTGACCTCGGCCCGCAGCCGGTAACTCGGCACAGCGAAGGGCCCCGGTACGGATCTTCCGCACCGGGGCCCTCGCGCTTGGCACCTCAGCCATCGATTGAGCAACCCCCACGGCGGGCAACCACCTCCGCGAGTGCGGCGCCGCTTCAGGCGCAAAGATCAGCCGCCGAACTCCTCCAGGCCCTTCAGCGCCTGGTCCAGCAGGGCCTGGCGGCCCTCCAGTTCCCGGGCCAGCTTGTCGGCCTTCGCGTTGTTCCCCGCCGCGCGCGCCGCGTCGATCTGCTCACGCAGCTTGTCGACGGCCGCCTGCAGCTGCCCCGTGAGACCGGCCGCGCGCGCCCGCGCCTCCGGGTTCGAACGGCGCCACTCGCCCTCCTCGGCCTCCTGGATCGCCCGCTCCACGGCGTGCATCCGGCCCTCGACCTTGGGACGGGCGTCCCGCGGCACGTGGCCGACGGCCTCCCAGCGCTCGTTGAGGGACCGGAGCGCGGCACGGGCCGCCTTCAGGTCGGTCACCGGGACGAGCTTCTCCGCCTCGGTGGCCAGCTCCTCCTTGACCTTCAAGTTCTCGACCTGCTCGGCGTCGCGCTCCGCGAAGACCTCGCCGCGCGCCGCGAAGAACACGTCCTGCGCACCGCGGAAGCGGTTCCACAGGTCGTCCTCCGACTCGCGCTGCGCCCGGCCGGCCGCCTTCCAGCTGTCCATCAGCTCGCGGTACCGGGCCGCCGTCGGACCCCAGTCCGTCGACTTCGACAGCGCCTCGGCCTCCGCGACCAGCTTCTCCTTCGCCTTGCGGGCGTCCTCGCGCTGCGCGTCCAGCGCGGCGAAGTGCGCCTTGCGGCGCTTGGAGAAAGCGGACCGGGCGTGGGAGAAGCGGTGCCACAGCTCGTCGTCCGACTTGCGGTCGAGCCGGGGCAGGCCCTTCCAGATGTCCACCAGGGCGCGCAGCCGCTCGCCCGCGCTGCGCCACTGCTCGCTCTGCGCCAGCTGCTCGGCCTCGGCGACCAGCGCGTCCTTGGCCGTGCGGGCCTCGTCCGCCTGCTTGGCCTTCTGGACCTTGCGCTCCTCGCGCCGCGAGTCGACGGTCGACACCAGCTTGTCGAGCCGTACGCGCAGCGCTTCGAGGTCACCCACGGCGTGGTGCTCGTCCACCTGCTTGCGCAGGTGCTCGATCGCCGCGTGGGCGTCCTTGGCGGACAGGTCGGTGGTCCGCACCCGCCGTTCGAGGAGGCCGATCTCGACCACCAAGCCCTCGTACTTGCGCTCGAAGTAGGCCAGGGCCTCCTCGGGGGTGCCCGCCTGCCACGAGCCGACGACCTGCTCGCCCTCGGAAGTACGCACGTACACGGTGCCGGTCTCGTCGACTCGGCCCCACGGGTCGCTGCTCACAGCGCCTCCTCCACCTGATGCCCGCGAGGGGTTCACCCCCGGGCATCGTCCACAGTTTCCTGGGGCGGGCAGCGCCCGCCCTGCACAACGCCAACATAGGCGACCTCCGGGCCGGCTGTCCGCATCCCGCACGACGCAATATCGACTTACGGGGGCGGGCCGGCCGGGGAGGGCCGCCGTGCTCCGTCAGTTCTTGGTGACGGCGCCCTTCTCGATGGTCACGGGGGTCTTCGGGGCGCCGTCCGGGGCTCCGTCGGCCGTCCCGGCCTTGGCGACGTCCTCCAGGACCTTCATCCCGGCCGCGTCGATCTTGCCGAAGGGCGTGTACGTGGGAGCCAGCGGGCTGTCCTTGTAGACGAGGAAGAACTGGCTGCCGCCGCTGCCGGGCTGGCCGGTATTCGCCATGGCCACCGTGCCGGCCGGGTAGATCACCTGGCCCTGCTCGTTCGGCTTGCCCAGGGCGTCGAGGTTCTCGTCCGGGATGTTGTAGCCGGGGCCGCCCGAGCCGGTTCCCTCAGGGTCACCGCACTGGAGCACGAAGATCCCGGCCGTCACCAGGCGGTGGCACTTCATGTTGTCGAAGAAGCCCTTGTCGGCCAGCGACTTGAACGAGTTCACGGTCTGCGGGGTCTTCGCCGCGTCCATCTCGAACTTGATCTCACCGGCACTGGTCTTCAGGTCGAAGGTGTACTTCGCCTTGTCGTCGATCGCCATCGCGGGCGGCGACTGCTTGGGCGTGGCCGAAGGGGACGGGGAGTCCGCGGCCGGTTCGTTCGTCTTGTCCTTGGTGTCGAAGACGCCACCGGCGACGAGGCCGACCAGAGTGGCGATCACCACGGCCGCCGCCGCACCGATCACCGCCAAGCGCTGCCGCGACTTGCGGCGGGCTTCCATCCGGCGCTTCTGCTGGCGCTCGTACTTCTCCCTGGCGAGCTGTCGCCGACGCTGATCGCTCGTGACCACCGGTCGTCTCCTTGTGCGTCTCTGGTACCGCTGTCCGGGCTGGGCTAGGCCGTACCGTATATGGGTTCGCTGTGTAATGAGCCGCGCCGGTAGGCTCTGAGCAGCAGATTCCCATCCGCTGCCTCCCGCCGGACGACGATTGAGGACGAACGTGCTGATTGCCGGGTTCCCCGCCGGGGCCTGGGGGACCAATTGCTATCTGGTCGCCCCCGCCGCCGGTGAGGAGTGCGTCATCATCGACCCGGGCCACCAGGCCACCCAGGGTGTCGAGGAGACGCTGAAGAAGCATCGGCTCAAGCCCGTCGCGGTCGTCCTCACCCACGGCCACATCGATCATGTGGCCTCGGTGGTCCCGGTGTGCGGAGCACACGACGTACCGGCCTGGATCCACCCCGAGGACCGCTACATGATGAGCGACCCGGAGAAGGCCCTCGGCCGCTCCATCGGGATGCCCCTCATGGGCGAGCTGACCGTGGGGGAGCCGGACGACGTCCGCGAGCTGACCGACGGCAGCCGTCTGAAGCTGGCCGGGATGGAGTTCTCGGTGGCGCACGCGCCCGGGCATACCAAGGGGTCGGTGACCTTCCAGATGCCCGAGGCGGCGGACGTCCCGTCCGTCTTCTTCTCGGGCGATCTGCTCTTCGCCGGCTCCATCGGACGCACCGACCTGCCCGGCGGCTCCCACGCCGAGATCCTCGAGTCGCTGGCCCGTGTGTGCCTGCCGCTCGACGACTCGACCGTGGTGCTGTCCGGCCACGGTCCCCAGACCACCATCGGGCGCGAGCGCGCGGCCAACCCGTATCTGCGGGAAGTCGCGGCAGGCCTGGGAGCGAGCCCCAGTGAGGGCGCGCCCGCTCCACGACGAGGAATGTGACGAGACTTTCGTGAGCACCTTCAAGGCCCCCAAGGGCACGTACGACCTGATCCCGCCGGTCTCCGTGAAGTACCTGGCGGTACGCGAGGCCATCGCCGCCCCGCTGCGCAACTCCGGTTACGGCTACATCGAGACGCCCGGTTTTGAAGACGTCGGCCTCTTCGCCCGCGGGGTGGGCGAGTCCACCGACATCGTCTCCAAGGAGATGTACGCCTTCGAGACCAAGGGCGGCTCCCAGCTGGCCCTGCGCCCCGAGGGCACGGCTTCGGTCCTGCGCGCGGCACTGGAGGCCAGCCTGCACAAGCAGGGCAACCTGCCGGTCAAGCTCTGGTATTCCGGTTCCTACTACCGCTACGAGCGCCCGCAGAAGGGCCGCTACCGCCACTTCTCGCAGGTCGGCGCCGAGGCGATCGGCGCCGAGGACCCGGCGCTGGACGCCGAGCTGATCATCCTGGCCGACCAGGCGTACCGCTCGCTGGGCCTGCGCAACTTCCGGATCCTGCTGAACTCGCTGGGCGACAAGGAGTGCCGTCCGGTGTACCGGGAGGCGCTGCAGTCCTTCCTGGGCGGGCTGGACCTCGACGCGGAGACCGTGCGCCGGGCCGAGATCAACCCGCTGCGCGTGCTCGACGACAAGCGCGCCGACGTACAGAAGCAGCTGGTCGGTGCGCCGATGCTGCGGGACTACCTGTGCGACGCGTGCAAGGCGTACCACGAGGAGGTGCGCTCGCTGATCACCGCCGCGGGGGTGGCCTTCGAGGACGACGAGAAGCTGGTGCGCGGACTGGACTACTACACCCGGACCACCTTCGAGTTCGTCCACGACGGTCTGGGTTCGCAGTCCGCGGTGGGCGGCGGCGGCCGCTACGACGGCCTGTCCGAGATGATCGGCGGACCGGCGCTGCCGTCGGTCGGCTGGGCGCTGGGCGTGGACCGTACCGTGCTCGCTCTGGAGGCCGAGGGCGTGGAGCTGGACATTCCGGCGGCGACGTCGGTGTTCGCGGTGGCGCTGGGCGAAGAGGCCCGCCGGGTGCTGTTCGGGAAGGTCACCGAGCTGCGGCGGGCCGGGATCGCGGCGGACTTCTCGTACGGGGGCAAGGGCCTCAAGGGTGCGATGAAGGACGCGAACCGGTCGGGTGCGCGGTTCACGATCGTCGCCGGCGAGCGCGACCTCGCCGAGGGTGTCGCGCAGCTGAAGGACATGCGGTCCGGGGAGCAGTCCCCGGTGGCCCTGGCCGAGCTGGTGGACGAGGTCCGGGCCCGTCTGGCCTGACGGTTCGCGCCGGTGGGGGCGGGGTGGGGGAGGAGCCGCTGCGCGGAGCTTCGCCCGGCCCCGCCCCTTCCTTATGCCCATCGAACGGTGGTCACGGGGCCCGATGCGGCACAATGGCCAGTGCTTGTCGACCTTGCGGATGTGGAGCGGGCGGTATGACGACACGAGGCACGAACGGGGACACCGCCCCGAGCACGACGTTCGGCGGCAGCCGGGCCCTGGCCCTGCTGCTGGTGATCACCGGAGCCGCGGGGCTGCTCGCCGCCTGGGTGATCACCATCGACAAGTTCAAGCTGCTGGAGGACCCGAACTTCACGCCGGGCTGCAGCCTGAACCCGATCGTCTCCTGCGGCAACATCATGACGAGCGACCAGGCGGCGGTCTTCGGCTTCCCGAACCCCATGCTGGGACTGGTCGCCTACGCGATCGTGATCTGCGTCGGCATGAGTCTGCTGGCCGGGGCCCGGTTCCGCCGCTGGTACTGGCTGACCCTGAACGCGGGCACCCTCTTCGGCGTCGTCTTCTGCGCCTGGCTGACCTACCAGTCGCTGTACACCATCAACTCGCTGTGCCTGTGGTGCTGCCTGGCCTGGGTCGCCACCATCGTCATGTTCTGGTATGTCACCGCGTACAACGTGCGCACGGGGCTGCTGCCCGCTCCCGGCTGGCTGCGAAGCTTCCTCGACGAGTTCACCTGGGTCCTGCCCGTGCTGCACATCGGGATCACCGGGATGCTGATCCTGACGCGCTGGTGGGACTTCTGGACCTCCTGACGCCCGTCGGGACTGTCGGTGGGCTCGCATAGGCTTCAGGGGTGGAACCAGATCTCTTCACCGCCGCCGCTGAGGACCGCCAGCAGAAGGACCCGTCGAGCTCGCCGCTCGCCGTCCGGATGCGTCCGCGCACCCTTGACGAGGTGGTCGGCCAGCAGCACTTGCTGAAGCAGGGCTCGCCGCTGCGGCGGCTGGTCGGGGAGGGTGCCGGGGGACCGGCCGGCGCCTCGTCGGTGATCCTCTGGGGACCGCCCGGCACCGGCAAGACCACCCTGGCGTACGTGGTCAGCCAGGCGACGCAGAAGCGGTTCGTCGAGCTGTCGGCGATCACGGCGGGCGTCAAGGAGGTACGGGCGGTCATCGAGGGCGCCAAGCGGGCCGCCGGCGGATACGGCAAGGACACCGTCCTCTTCCTCGACGAGATCCACCGCTTCAGCAAGGCGCAGCAGGACTCGCTGCTGCCGGCCGTGGAGAACCGCTGGGTCACCCTGATCGCGGCCACCACGGAGAACCCGTACTTCTCGATCATCTCGCCCTTGCTCTCGCGTTCGCTCCTGCTCACGCTGGAACCGCTGACGGACACGGACCTGAGCGCGCTGCTGCGGCGTGCGCTCACGGAGGAGCGCGGCCTGGGCGGCGCGGTGACCCTGCCCGAGGACGCCGAAGCCCACCTGCTGCGGATCGCGGGCGGTGACGCCCGGCGCGCGCTGACCGCGCTGGAGGCGGGAGCCGGATCCGCCATCGCCAAGGGCGAGGACGAGATCACCCTCCAGACGCTGGAGGAGGCGGTGGACCGGGCGGCGGTCAGATACGACCGGGACGGCGACCAGCACTACGACGTGGCGAGCGCGCTGATCAAGTCGATCCGCGGCTCGGACGTGGACGCGGCGCTGCACTACCTGGCCCGGATGATCGAGGCGGGAGAGGACCCGCGGTTCATCGCGCGCCGACTGATGATCTCCGCGAGCGAGGACATCGGGCTCGCCGACCCGACGGCCCTGCCGCTCGCGGTGGCCGCCGCCCAGGCGGTGGCGATGATCGGCTTCCCGGAGGCCGCCCTGACCCTGTCGCACACCACCATCGCGCTGGCACTCGCCCCGAAGTCGAACACCGCCACGACCGCGATCGGCGCGGCGCTGGCCGACGTACGGGCGGGGCTGGCGGGGACGGTGCCGCCGCACCTGCGCGACGGGCACTACAAGGGCGCCGCGAAGCTGGGGCACGCGCAGGGGTACGTGTACCCGCACGACGTGCCGGGGGGCATCGCCGCCCAGCAGTACGCGCCGGACGAGATCCACGGCAAGCGGTACTACGAGCCCACGCGGTACGGAGCCGAGGCGCGCTACGCGGACGTGGTGGACAAGGTCCGGGAGCGGCTGCGCGGCGGGTCCTGACCTGCGGGCGGTCTGCGCGGCGACGCATGCCGCCCGACGGCCGGCATCAGTGCGAGGCCGCCCAGAACAAGGTGTGCATCGCCCGGCGCAGGCCGCAGATGTCCGTCACCGGCTCCGGGAAGTCGAAGCGTGCGTCGAAGGAGCCCGCGTCGCCCCCGGTGAAGCGCACCCGCAGGCCCAGGCGGTCCAGCGAGAGCGGGACGGCGGTCATGTCCCGCGCCTCGCGGGGGCCCAGCAGCCCGCGGAGGTCGGCGATCCGCTCGCCGTGGGCGGAGCTCAGGTGCTGGAGCAGCTCCGTCTCGTGGGCGACCATCGGGTCCGGTTCGGCGGCGGCCAGCTCGTCCGGGTCCACGTGCTCGGCGCCCCACAGGTCGTCCACCGAGATCTCGCCGACCTCCAGGCGCAGCAGCATCCACGCGGGGCGCCCGAAGCAGGGGGAGTCGAGCGACTCCGACATCCCGAGCAGCTCACCCACCGGCTGGCGCTCGGCGAGCAGCGCCGCGCAGGCCGCGCGGTCGTCCCCGCGCACCGGTGTGAGCCACCCCGCCAGCCATGCGCGGCCTCGGATACGATGGGGCACGGACACCGGCGCCACGTCCGTGATCTCGATCACGGCGGTGAGGTCGTCGTCCTGGGCGTGAGCGGCTGCCCTGGCAGCCGCGGATTCCCCTGAAACAAGGAGAATCACGTCCCCGTCCGGGGTGACGGTCCGAGCGGCCGGCACTCCTGTCCCGAACTCCTCGGATTCTCGGCTGTCGCGAGCACCCGGGAGCGTGAGGGATACTGAGGCGTTGGACTCTACGAGGGTTCGTACGCGTTCGGCTCCGGTGAGCTGCCGAACGCCTTCCCTGGGACGCGGCTGACCTTGCTTATCGTCGTCGAAAGCGGATTCCGTTTCGTTGGAACCCGAACTTCGATGCGCACTGGGCAGGGGGATCCCATGTGGTCGAGACATTACGTCCTCCTCGCTAAGGTAAGCCTCACCTAACTTACATGGAGGTAGGTTCCACGTGAACCAGAAGCGACCCAAGGTCAAGAAGTCGCGTGCCCTCGGCATTGCGCTGACCCCGAAGGCCGTCAAGTACTTCGAGGCCCGCCCCTACCCGCCGGGCGAGCACGGCCGTGGCCGCAAGCAGAACTCGGACTACAAGGTTCGTCTGCTGGAGAAGCAGCGTCTGCGCGCTCAGTACGACATCTCTGAGCGTCAGATGGCCCGCGCGTACGACCGCGCCAAGAAGGCCGAAGGCAAGACGGGCGAGGCGCTTGTCGTCGAGCTCGAGCGTCGCCTGGATGCCCTGGTTCTGCGTTCGGGCATCGCCCGCACCATCTACCAGGCCCGCCAGATGGTCGTCCACGGTCACATCGAGGTCAACGGCGACAAGGTCGACAAGCCGTCGTTCCGCGTCCGTCCGGACGACGTCATCACCGTGCGCGAGCGCAGCCGCGAGAAGGTTCCGTTCCAGGTTGCCCGTGAGGGTGGCTACGCAGGCGAGGGCGAGACCCCCCGTTACCTGCAGGTCAACCTGAAGGCCCTGGCCTTCCGCCTGGACCGCGACCCGAACCGCAAGGAAATCCCGGTCATCTGCGACGAGCAGCTCGTCGTCGAGTACTACGCCCGCTGATGTAGGTGTAGGCCTCACTGGCTGGTCAGCCCGCCGTCCCCTCCGGGGGGCGGCGGGCTTTCTCGTCACCCGGCCCGCTCGCGCTACGGCTTCGGGCCGTCCGCCGCGGCCCGGCGCGGCTCCTCCGTACCGCGCAGCCCCGCCCGCCGCCCCAGCCGCGGGACGTGGGCCTCCGCGCGGTGCTCCCCGGGAGCCCACCGCGCCCGCAGGACCAGCGCCTCCAGGCTGAGCGCTCGCCCCTCGGCCGCGTGCGCCGCGTACCGCTCGGGACCCAGCACCTCACCCGCCCGCTCCTGGCACATCAGCCGCGGCGCGTTGAAGTAGCCCGACCCGAACAGCTGGAGCCCGACCCCCTCCCACATCGGCTCCGCCGCGCCTTGGAGCACCGCCGCCTCCGCCGGACGGCCCTCGGTGACCGTGACCAGGGCGAGCAGCTCCACCGCCAGCACCAGCCCGACCAGATCGCGGAACGTGTGGTTGATCGTCACGCACTCGGTCAGCAGCCGCCGAGCCTCGGCGGTCCCTCCCGCGTCCAGGGCCGCGTACGCCAGGACGTACAGGGCGTACGCCTTCGTCCAGCGCTCCCCCCGCTCCTCGCAGATATCGCGGACCTCCTCGCACAGCGCCACGGCGCCCGCCAGTTCGCCCTGGAAGGCCAGCGCCATCGCCAGCTCCACCTGGCACATCAGGACGTTGCTGTTCAGCTCCCCGGTCTCCCGGTAGCGCTCCAGCGCCGTGCCCAGCAGCTCCCGGGCCCGTGTCATGTCGTCCGACACCAGTGCCAGACAGCCCAGCCGGTGGACCGCGTACGCCCCCGCCACCCGGTTCCCCGTGCGCTCGGCACCGTTGCGGCACTCGTGCAGGGCGCTCATCGAGGCCACCGCGTCGCCCTGCAGGGCGGCCACGTAGCCGAGGACCCACAGCGCCTTCAGCCGCGAGCTCTCGTACTCCGCCTCGCCCTCCGCGTGGCCGGGGGTGTCCAGGGTCCGGTCCAGCCAGTGCCGGCCCTCGGTCAGACGCCCGCAGCCCGCCCAGTAGAACCAGAGGGTGCCCGCCAGGTACTGGCCCAGGTGCGGCTCGTCCGGTTCGTCCAGGCAGCACTCCAGGGCGAGCCGCAGATTCGGCAACTCCGCCTCCATCAGCGCGGCCACCTCCTGCTGGCGCGGGCTGAACCAGTCCAGCTCGCACCAGGTCGCCAGCCCCATGTACCAGTCCCGGTGGCGCCGCCGCAGCCGTCCGGCGTCACCCAGCGACTCCAGCCAGCCCGCCCCGTACATCCGTACGGTCTCCAGCATCCGGTAGCGGACCCCCGCCGCCGTGTCCTCCCGGGTCAGCAGGGACTGGGACAGCAGCTCTCCGACCAGGTCGAGCACGCTGTCCGCCGGCAGATCGGGACCGGCGCACACGTACTCGGCGGCGTCGAGGTCGAACTGTCCGGCGAAGACGGACAGCCGCGCCCACAGCAGCCGCTCCGCCGGACCGCACAGCTCGTGACTCCACCCGATCGTGGTCCGCAGGGCGCGGTGCCGGGGCAGCGCCCCGCGCGTCCCGCCCGTCAGCAGGCCGAAGCGGTCCTCCAGCCGGGCGAGCACCTGCGCGGCGGACAGGGCCCGCAGCCGCCCCGCCGCCAGCTCCAGGGCCAGCGGGATCCCGTCGAGCCGCGCGCACAGCTCGGCCAGCACGGGCCGGTTCGCCGCCGTCACCGCGAAGCCCGGGTCGGCGGCCGTCGCCCGCGCGGCCAACAGGGCCAGGGCGTCGGCCGGCTCCAGCGGCTCCAGCGGGAAGACCTGCTCCCCCTCCAGGTCGAGCGGGCGCCGGCCCGACGCCAGCACCCGCAGGCCGGGGGAGCGCCGCAGCAGCTCCCGTACCAGCTCGGAGGTCTCCTCGACGAGCTGCTCGAATCCGTCCAGGACCAGCAGCAGCCGCCGCGGGGCCAGGTGCTCCGCCAGTACGGTCCGGGGCGGCCGGCTGGTGTGGTCCGTCAGCCCCAGCGCCTCGGCCAGCGTGAACTCCAGCAGCGCCGGGTCCCGTACGCAGGACAGCTCGGCCAGCCGTACCTCGTCGAAGTAGCGTTCCTGCGCCCCTGCGGCGGGGTCCTCGGCGGCCGCACGGGCCAGGGCCAGGACCAGCCGGGACTTGCCCACCCCGCCCACCCCGGTCACCGTGACCAGCCGGGAGGCCTCCAGCAACCGCGCCAGCGCGGCGAGTTCGCCGTCCCGCCCGATGAACCCGCTTAGCTCCGAGGGAAGATTGCCCGAGGTCCTGTTTCGAAGGGGTCTCTGTCGCATGGGACACGGAGGGTACTCGTGCGGATGCGCAGCGTACAAGGCGAGCCCGCGAAGGCGGTCGCCCCGCCCCGGAATTCCGGTACTGCGGCGGATCTCCGGCGCGATAGGGTCGGAGGAGACTTTTTCTCCGTAGGTTTCTAGGTCAGGGAGCGGTGCAACGTGTCCGGTGGAGAGGTGGCCGGGATCCTCGTGGCCGTCTTCTGGGCCATCCTGGTCTCCTTCCTCGCCGTGGTGCTGGTGAGGCTCGCCCAGGTGCTCAAGGCGACGACCAGGCTCGTGGCCGACGTGACCGAGCAGGCCGTCCCGCTCCTGGCGGACGCCTCCACCACCGTCCGCTCCGCGCGCACGCAGCTCGACCGCGTCGACGCCATCGCGAGCGACGTCCAGGAGGTCACCTCCAACGCCTCGGCGCTGTCCTCCACCGTGGCCTCCACCTTCGGCGGGCCGCTGGTCAAGGTCGCGGCCTTCGGCTACGGCGTCCGCAAGGCGCTCGGCCGGACGACCACGGAGACATCGACCAGCGCGCCGCAGAAGACGTCCCGTCGTAGCGTGATCGTCGGCCGTACCGTGCCGGCGGCCCGACGCCGGAAACAGAAGGGCTGAGACCGCCGATGTTCCGCCGAGCCTTCTGGTTCACCGCAGGCGCCGCCGCAGGCGTGTGGGCCACCACCAAGGTCAACCGGCAGCTGAAGAAGCTGACGCCGGAGAGTCTCGCCGCGCAGGCCGCGGACAAGGCCGTGGAGGCGGGTCACCGCCTCAAGGATTTCGCCCTCGACGTCAAGGCGGGCATGTCCCAGCGCGAGGACGAGTTGAACGACGCACTGGGACTGCACCAGGATCCCGACCGGCCAGGCAGCGTCACCGCCCTTCCCGGGCCGCGGCGGCTGCGGGCCATCGAGAACGACAAGACCGACCACCGACCGAGCCGCTCGGCGGTTACGTACAACCGGAATGAGGACCACTGATGGAGTCGGCTGAAATCCGCCGCCGCTGGCTGAGCTTCTTCGAGGAGCGCGGTCACGCCGTTGTCCCTTCGGCGTCGCTCATCGCGGACGACCCGACTCTGCTGCTGGTCAACGCGGGCATGGTCCCCTTCAAGCCGTACTTCCTCGGCGAGACCAAGCCCCCGGCCCCCCGTGCCACCAGCGTGCAGAAGTGTGTCCGTACCCCGGACATCGAAGAGGTCGGCAAGACCACCCGCCACGGCACGTTCTTCCAGATGTGCGGCAACTTCTCCTTCGGCGACTACTTCAAGGAAGGCGCCATCAAGTACGCCTGGGAGCTGCTCACCAGCTCCGTGGCGGACGGCGGCTTCGGCCTGGACCCGGAGAAGCTCTGGATCACCGTCTACCTCGACGACGACGAGGCCGAGCAGATCTGGCGCGAGCAGATCGGCGTCCCCGCCGAGCGCATCCAGCGCCTGGGCAAGAAGGACAACTTCTGGTCCATGGGCGTCCCGGGTCCCTGCGGCCCGTGCTCCGAGATCAACTACGACCGCGGTCCCGAGTTCGGTGTCGAGGGCGGCCCCGCCGTCAACGACGAGCGCTACGTGGAGATCTGGAACCTGGTCTTCATGCAGTACGAGCGCGGCGCCGGCGACGGGAAGGAAGACTTCCCGATCCTCGGCGACCTGCCGTCGAAGAACATCGACACCGGTCTGGGTCTCGAACGTCTCGCCATGATCCTGCAGGGCGTGCAGAACATGTACGAGACCGACACCCTGCGCGTGGTCATGGACAAGGCCACCGAGCTGACCGGTGTGCGGTACGGCGCCGCGAAGGACACCGACGTGTCCATGCGCGTGGTCGCCGACCACATCCGCACCTCCGTCATGCTCATCGGCGACGGCGTCACCCCCGGCAACGAGGGCCGCGGCTACGTGCTGCGCCGCATCATGCGCCGCGCCATCCGCAACATGCGCCTCATGGGCGCCACCGGCCCGGTCGTGCGGGACCTCGTCGACGTCGTGATCAACACGATGGGGCAGCAGTACCCGGAGCTCGTCACCGACCGCAAGCGCATCGAGACCGTCGCGCTCGCCGAAGAGGCCGCCTTCCTCAAGGCCGTCAAGGGCGGCACGAACATCCTCGACACCGCTGTGAGCGAGACCAAGGCCGCCGGCGGCACGGTCCTCTCCGGCGACAAGGCGTTCCTGCTCCACGACACCTGGGGCTTCCCGATCGACCTCACCCTGGAGATGGCCGCCGAGCAGGGCCTCGCCGTGGACGAGACCGGCTTCCGCCGCCTGATGCAGGAGCAGCGCGACCGCGCCAAGGCCGACGCCAAGGCCAAGAAGACCGGCCACGCGGACATGTCCGCCTACCGGGAGATCGCGGACGGCTCCGGCGTCACCGAGTTCACCGGCTACGCCACCACCCAGGGCGAGTCCACCATTGTCGGCCTGCTGGTCAACGGCGTCTCCGCGCCCGCCGCCTCCGAGGGCGACGAGGTCGAGGTCGTCCTCGACCGCACCCCCTTCTACGCCGAGGGTGGCGGCCAGCTCGCCGACCAGGGCCGGATCAAGCTCGACTCCGGCGCCGTCATCGAGGTCCGCGACGTCCAGCAGCCGGTCCCGGGTGTCTCCGTGCACAAGGGCTCCGTCCAGGTCGGCGAGGTGACGGTCGGCGCCTCCGCGTACGCCGCCATCGACATCAAGCGCCGCCGGGCCATCGCCCGCGCCCACTCGGCCACCCACCTCACCCACCAGGCGCTGCGCGACGCGCTCGGCCCGACGGCCGCCCAGGCCGGCTCCGAGAACTCGCCCGGCCGCTTCCGCTTCGACTTCGGCTCGCCGAACGCCGTCCCCGGCGGCGTCCTCACGGACGTGGAGCAGAAGATCAACGAGGTGCTCTCGCGCGAGCTGGACGTCACCGCCGAGATCATGAGCATCGACGAGGCGAAGAAGCAAGGTGCCATCGCCGAGTTCGGCGAGAAGTACGGCGAGCGCGTGCGCGTCGTGACCATCGGCGACTTCTCCAAGGAGCTGTGCGGCGGTACCCACGTCGGCAACACCGCCCAGCTGGGCCTGGTGAAGCTGCTCGGCGAGTCCTCCATCGGCTCCGGCGTGCGCCGCGTCGAGGCCCTGGTCGGCGTGGACGCGTACAACTTCCTCGCCAAGGAGCACACCGTCGTCGCCCAGCTCCAGGAGCTGGTCAAGGGCCGTCCGGAGGAGCTGCCGGAGAAGATCGCCTCCATGCTCGGCAAGCTGAAGGACGCCGAGAAGGAGATCGAGAAGTTCCGCGCGGAGAAGGTCCTCCAGGCCGCCGCCGGTCTCGCCGAGAACGCCCAGGACATCCGCGGTGTCGCTCTCGTCGTCGGCCAGGTGCCGGACGGCACCGGCGCCGACGACCTGCGCAAGCTGGTCCTGGACGTCCGAGGCCGCATTCGGGGCGACCGCCCGGCCGTCGTGGCCCTCTTCACCGTGGCCAACGGCCGCCCGCAGACCGTGATCGCCACCAACGAGGCCGCCCGTGAGCGCGGTCTCAAGGCCGGCGACCTGGTCCGCGCCGCCGCCAAGACCCTCGGTGGCGGCGGTGGCGGCAAGCCGGACGTCGCCCAGGGTGGCGGCCAGAACCCGGCCGCCGTCCCGGAGGCCATCAGCGCCGTCGAGCGCCTCGTCGTCGAGACGGTCTGACGATGACACTGCGCCGTGGCCGCCGTCTGGCCGTCGATGTCGGCGACGCCCGGATCGGGGTCGCCTCGTGCGACCCCGACGGGGTGCTCGCCACACCGGTGGAAACCGTGCCGGGCCGGGACATCCCGTTCGCCCACCGGCGGCTGCGGCAGCTCGTCGAGGAGTACGAACCCCTCGAAGTCGTGGTCGGCCTTCCCCGCTCGCTCAGCGGGCGGGAGGGGCCGGCCGCGGTCAAGGTGCGCGCGTTCGCGAACGAGCTGGCCAGGGGGATCAAGCCCGTGCCGGTGCGTCTGGTGGACGAGCGGATGACCACGGTCACCGCCGCCCAGGGGCTGCGCGCCTCGGGGAGGAACGCCAAGAAGGGCCGCTCGGTCATCGACCAGGCGGCCGCCGTGGTGATCCTTCAGAACGCTCTTGAGACCGAACGGGTATCAGGTAATCCGCCCGGTGAGTGCGTCGAAGTGGTTGTCTGATCGCGATACGGTAACGTTCCGCGCGATGTGGCGGCATTCGAACAGCCGTCGCCCACCACTTCAGAGGCGGAACCGGGTGCCGCGGCAACGAAGCCGCTGCCTCCGTCTCGCGGCTCTAGGGGACCGATGACTGAGTATGGCCGGGGCCGCGCCCCCGAACCCTGGCACCCGGAGGACCCGTTGTACGGGGACCAGGGGTGGACCGGGCAGGCGACCCAGCAGGGTCAGATGCCCTACGCCGGCGGCGAGCAGCAGCAGTACGCGCAGGAGCCGCAGTACCAGCAGCAGTACCCACAGCCGCAGCAGCAGGACTACCCGCAGCAGCAGTACCCCCAGCAGCAGGGGTACGCACAGCAGCACCCCCAGCCCCAGTACGCGCAGCAGCCGCAGCAGTCCCAGCCGCCGACGTACGACAGCCAGGGCTGGGACACCGGCCAGGGCCCCTACGTCCCCGCGCCCGCGCCGGCCGATCCGTACGCCGGCGCGGACCCGTACGCCCAGCCCGTGGCCGTCGGCTACCCCGGCGAGGCCCCTGACCTGTACAGCACCCCCGAGGCCTACCCTCCGCCGCAGCCCCCGGGCCAGCGGCACGTGGAAGCCGAGGAGCAGTGGCAGGACGCCGACGAGGCGACCGACGAGGAGACGGAGTCCCCGCTCGCCGGCGGTGGCCGGTCCGACGACGATGACGGGCCCTCCGGCGGGCGAGGCCGTCGCTCCGGCCGCTCGAAGGGCGGCAAGTCCAAGGAGCGCAGCGGCGCGGCCTGCCTGATCGCCACCCTGGTGATCGTGGGCGTCCTCGGCGGCGGTGGCTACTACGGCTACAGCTACCTGAAGGAGCGATTCGGCGCGGCCGAGGACTATACGGGCTCGGGCACCGGCGAGTCGGTCGACGTCGAGATCCCCGATGGCGCGGGTCTCCTCCAGATGGGTCTGATCCTCAAGAAGCACGGCGTCGTCGCCAGCGCGGAGGCGTTCGTCAACGCCGCCTCGGCGGCTCAGAAGGCCCCCGGGGGCACGGCCATCCAGGCGGGCGTCTACCCGCTCAAGAAGAAGATGTCGGCGGCGGCCGCCGTCAAGGTGATGAGCGACCCCTCGAAGCTGAACGTCATCATCATCCCCGAGGGCACGCGCAACTTCGACGTCTACAGGGCGATCGACAAGAAGCTGGGCAAGCCGGAAGGCACCACGCAGGACATCGCCAAGCGCGAGGCCAAGAACCTCGGCCTGCCGGCCTGGGCGGCCGGCAACCAGAAGATCATGGACCCGCTCGAAGGCTTCCTGTACCCGGCGCGCTACGACGTCGCCACGGCCAGCACGCCCGAGTCGGTGCTCAAGCAGATGGTCAAGACCGCGAACGACAAGTACACGGCGCTGGGCATCGAGGGCAAGGCCAAGGAACTCGGCCTCGAGAACCCGCTCCAGGTGGTCACGGTCGCGAGCCTCGTCCAGGCGGAGGGCAAGAACCACGAGGACTACCGGAAGATGTCCGAGGTCATCTACAACCGCCTGAAGAAGACGAACACCGTCACCAACCAGAAGCTCGAGTTCGACTCGACGATCAACTACCTCAAGAACACGAGCGACATCAACGTCTCCAGCAAGGAGGCGAAGACGCTCGACCACTTCTACAACACCTACTACTACAGAGGGCTCACCCCGGGGCCGATCGGCAACCCCGGCGACGACGCCCTGAACGCGACGCTGAACCCGGACGCCGGCGGCTGGATGTTCTTCGTTTCGGTCGACGGGGAGAAGACCACTTTCACCCAGACCTACGACGAACACCTCAAGCTGGTCGACGAGTTCAACGCTCGGCAGAAGCTCAAGAACGGCGGATAGGCAAGGCATGTCACGCACAAGGGCCGCGGTGCTGGGTTCGCCCATCGAGCACTCCCTCTCACCGGTGCTGCACCGCGCCGCCTACCAGGAGCTCGGCCTCGCCGACTGGTCCTACGACCGGTTCGAGATCGACGAGGCCGCGCTCCCGGGGTTCATCGCCGGCCTCGGCCCCGAGTGGGCCGGGCTGTCGCTGACCATGCCGCTCAAGCGGGCGGTCATCCCGCTGCTGGACGGCATCAGCGACACCGCCGCCTCCGTCGAGGCGGTCAACACGGTCGTCCTCACCGAGGACGGCCGCCGGCTCGGCGACAACACCGACATCCCCGGGATCGTCGCCGCCCTGCACGAGCGCGGCGTCGAGAAGGTGCCCGCCGCCGCCATCCTCGGCGCCGGGGCCACCGCCTCCTCGGCGCTGGCCGCCCTCGCGCGGATCTGCACCGGCGAGGTCACCGCGTACGTCCGCTCGCGCGCCCGCGCCGACGAGATGCGCCGGTGGGGCGAGCGGCTCGGCGTGTCCGTCCGTACGGCCGACTGGGCGGACGCGGCCGAGGCGCTGACCGCGCCCCTGGTCATCGCCACCACGCCGGCCGGCGCCACGGACGATCTCGCCCCCGCCGTTCCTGCCGCGCCGGGCACCCTCTTCGACGTGCTGTACGACCCCTGGCCGACCGCGCTCGCCGCCGCCTGGTCACAGCGCGGGGGCGAGCTCGTCGGCGGGCTGGATCTCCTCGTCCACCAGGCCGTGCTCCAGGTCGAGCGGATGACGGGCCGCACTCCGGGCCCGCTCGCGGCCATGAGGGCCGCCGGAGAGCGGGCGCTCGCCCACCGTTAGGCTTCCTGTCTGCGCATTCCCGGACTGGGATGGCACGAACGGGGGCGGTATGTACGGGGGCGGTATGGACGGGTCGGGCACGGAGCAGGTGCTCGCGTCGAAGTGGGACATCCCCTTCATCGTGTTCGTCGCGATCAGGACGGCCTTCGGCAGTCTGCCGCTCTGGGTGAAGTGCCTCGTCCTCGGAATCTTCGGTTCCCTCGCCGTGTGGACGGCCGTCACCTGGCTCCGGGAGCGTCGGCGAGCCGCCGGGGGCGGCGCCGCCGAGCAGTCACCTGACGGACAGGGCGTCCGATAGCTGGACCGGACGCCGGTACAGCCGCCCGGACATGGGAGGATCGGGTACGGCGGGTCCGGGCCGCGCACCCGATCGCGCCGTCGCAGTGCCAGGCGCGAGCATGAGGAGCATCGTTGAGCAGGTTGCGTTGGCTGACCGCAGGAGAGTCGCACGGACCGGCACTGGTCGCGACGCTGGAGGGCCTTCCCGCCGGCGTCCCGGTCACCACCGAGCTGGTGGCAGATCACCTGGCCCGGCGCCGGCTCGGCTACGGCCGCGGTGCCCGGATGAAGTTCGAGCAGGACGAGATCACCTTCCTCGGCGGTGTGCGTCACGGCCTGTCGCTGGGTTCCCCCGTCGCCGTCATGATCGGGAACACCGAGTGGCCGAAGTGGGAAACGGTCATGTCGGCCGATCCCGTCGACCCCTCGCTGCTCAAGGAGACCGGCCGTAACGCGCCGCTGACCCGCCCCCGCCCGGGCCACGCCGACCTCGCGGGGATGCAGAAGTACGGCTTCGACGAGGCCCGCCCGATCCTGGAGCGCGCCAGCGCCCGTGAGACGGCCGCCCGCGTGGCCCTCGGCGCGATCGCCCGGTCCTTCATCAAGGAGACCGCCGGCATCGAGATCGTCTCGCACGTGGTGGAGCTGGCCGGAGCCAAGGCGCCCTACGGCGTCCACCCGACCCCCGCCGACGTCGACAAGCTCGACGCCGACCCGGTGCGCTGCCTCGACGCCGACGCGAGCAAGGCGATGGTGGCCGAGATCGACCAGGCCCACAAGGACGGCGACACCCTCGGCGGCGTCGTCGAAGTCCTCGCCTACGGGGTCCCCGTCGGGCTCGGCTCGCACGTCCACTGGGACCGGCGCCTCGACGCGCGCCTCGCGGCCGCGCTCATGGGCATCCAGGCCATCAAGGGCGTCGAGGTCGGCGACGGCTTCGAGCTCGCCCGCGTGCCCGGTTCCCAGGCGCACGACGAGATCATCTCCACCCCCGAGGGCCTCAAGCGGACCACCGGCCGCTCCGGCGGCACCGAGGGCGGTCTGACGACCGGCGAGCTGCTGCGCGTACGCGCGGCGATGAAGCCCATCGCGACCGTGCCGCGCGCCCTGGCCACCGTCGACGTGGTCACCGGCGAGGCCACGGTCGCGCACCACCAGCGCTCCGACGTCTGTGCCGTACCCGCCGCGGGCATCGTCGCCGAGGCCATGGTCGCGCTCGTGCTCGCCGACGCCGTCGTCGAGAAGTTCGGCGGCGACTCGGTTCCCG
Source organism: Streptomyces sp. NPDC003042 (assembly GCF_053591315.1). NCBI lineage: Bacteria > Bacillati > Actinomycetota > Actinomycetes > Kitasatosporales > Streptomycetaceae > Streptomyces > Streptomyces sp. NPDC003042. The sequence continues at coordinate 5,356 of NZ_JBSFTP010000014.1, read as the reverse complement.
AGACGCGCCGCAACGTCCGCTCGTACCTCGACCACCTGCAGATCCGGTGACCGGCGGACCACTGGTCGTCCTCGTCGGACCCATGGGCTCCGGCAAGTCCACCGTGGGCGGCCTGCTCGCCGCCCGGCTCGGCGTCCCCTACCGGGACACCGACGCCGACATCGTCGCGGCCCAGGGCCGGGAGATCTCCGACCTGTTCGTCGACGAGGGCGAGCCGTACTTCCGCGAGCTGGAACGGCAGGCCGTCGCGGCCGCCCTCGCCGAGCACACCGGAGTCCTCGCCCTCGGCGGCGGCGCCGTCCTCGACGAGGGCACGCGCGCGCTGCTGACCGGCCTGCCCGTCGTCTACCTTTCCATGGACGTCGAGGAGGCCGTACGACGCGTCGGCCTCGGCGCCGCCCGCCCGCTGCTCGCCGTCAACCCGCGCCGTCAGTGGCGCGAGCTGATGGACGCCCGGCGCCCCCTGTACACCGAAGTCGCGCGCGTCGTGGTGGCCACCGACGACCGCACCCCCGAAGAGGTCGCCCAGGCGGTCCTCGACGCTCTGGAGTTGAAGGACGTATGACAGACCAGGTGACGCGGATCCACGTCGGCGGCAGCGCCGGACACGACGCGTACGACGTGCTGGTCGGCAGGCAGCTCCTCGGCGAGCTGGGCAGCCTCATCGGTACGCGTGCCCAGCGCGTCGCGGTGATCCACCCCGAGGCGCTGGCCTCGACCGGTGAGGCCCTGCGGGACGACCTGGCGGCGCAGGGCTTCGAGGCCGTCGCCATCCAGGTGCCGAACGCCGAGGAGGCCAAGACCGTCGAGGTCGCCGCCTACTGCTGGAAGGCGCTCGGCCAGTCCGGCTTCACCCGCACCGACGTGATCGTCGGCGTGGGCGGCGGAGCCACCACCGACCTCGCGGGCTTCGTCGCGGCCACCTGGCTGCGCGGGGTGCGCTGGATCGCCGTACCGACCACCGTCCTGGCGATGGTGGACGCGGCCGTCGGAGGCAAGACCGGCATCAACACCGCCGAGGGCAAGAACCTGGTGGGCTCCTTCCACCCGCCCGCCGGCGTCCTCTGCGACCTCGCGGCTCTGGACTCGCTGCCGGTCAACGACTACGTCAGCGGCCTCGCCGAGATCATCAAGGCCGGATTCATCTCCGACCCGGTCATCCTCGACCTGATCGAGGCGGACCCGCAGGCGGCCCGTACGCCCGCGGGCCCGCACACCGCCGAGCTGATCTGCCGCTCGATCCAGGTCAAGGCGGACGTGGTCTCCAGCGACCTCAAGGAAGCCGGACTGCGCGAGATCCTCAACTACGGCCACACCCTCGCGCACGCCATCGAGAAGAACGAGCGCTACAAGTGGCGCCACGGCGCGGCCGTGTCCGTCGGCATGGTCTTCGCGGCCGAACTCGGCCGGCTCGCGGGACGCCTGGACGACGCCACGGCCGACCGGCACAAGGCGGTCCTCTCGTCCGTCGGCCTGCCGCTGACCTACCGCGGCGACCAGTGGCCCAAGCTGCTGGAGACCATGAAGCTCGACAAGAAGTCCCGCGGCGACCTGCTGCGCTTCATCGTCCTGGACGGCCTGGCGAAGCCGACCGTACTGGAGGGCCCCGACCCGGCGGTGCTGTTCGCCGCGTTCGGCGAGGTCGCGGCGTGAGCCGGCCGGTGCTCGTCCTGAACGGCCCGAACCTGGGCCGGCTGGGATCGCGCGAGCCCGACGTGTACGGGGCCACCTCGTACGCCGGGCTCGTGGAGAGCTGCCGCACCCTGGGCGCCGAACTCGGCTTCGACGTCGAGGTCCGCGAGACCAACGACGAGGGCGAGCTCGTGCGCTGGCTGCACGAGGCGGCGGACGGCAAGATCCCGGTCGTGATCAACCCGGGTGCCTTCACTCACTACTCGTACGCCATGCGGGACGCCGCGGCGCAGCGCACCGCGCCGCTGATCGAGGTGCACATCTCCAACCCGTACGCCCGTGAGGAGTTCCGGCACACTTCGGTCATCGCGGCCGTGGCCACCGGAACCGTGGCAGGCTTCGGCATCGGATCGTACCGGCTCGCGCTGCGCGCGCTGGCGGAGGAGATCTCCGCCTGACGTCCGGTCCGGGGGTGCTGGTGGACGGTCGGGGCAGCGAGGTCATATAACGTTCTCGCATCAGTCGCCGGAACGAGACGGAGTGGCAGCGGATGCACCAAGGAGTGGGGGGCGAAGGCCCGGGCTGGGGGCAGCCGGGAGCGCATCCGGCGGCGCCCCCGCAGCCGCCGATACCCCCGGCGCAGGGCTGGCCGGGCTCACCCCCGCCCCCGTCCGGCCACACCGTGCCGGTGGCGCCCGTGCCGGAGGCCACCGGGCACATCCCGCTGCCGCCCGCCGTCGCCGCGGCGCCCGTACCCCCCGCGCCGGGCACCGGCGGGGCCGTGCTCGCGGTCCTGCTGATCGGCCCGGCGGGCGCGGGTAAGACCACCGTGGCCCGGCACTGGGCGGCCACCCGCCCCGTGGCGACCGCGCACATCAGCCTCGACGACGTCCGGGAGTGGGTCTGCTCCGGCTTCGCCGACCCGCAGGCGGGCTGGAACGAACACTCCGAGGCCCAGTACCGCCTCGCCCGCCGCACGTGCGGCTTCGCAGCCCGCAACTTCCTCGCCAACGGCATCTCCTGCATCCTCGACGACGCGGTCTTCCCCGACCGGCCCGTGGTGGGACTGGGTGGCTGGAAACGGCACGTGGGCGCCGGGCTGCTGCCGGTGGTGCTCCTGCCCGGCCTCGACATCGTCCTGGAGCGCAACGCGGCCCGCTCCGGCAACCGTCGCCTCTCCGACGAGGAAGTCGCCCGCATCCACGGCCGGATGGCGGGCTGGTACGGCTCCGGCCTGCCGATCATCGACAACTCCCACCTCGACGTCGAGGGCACCGCGCGCGCCCTCGACGAGGCCCTCGCGCGTGCGCTGGCCGCACCGGGGGGCTGGTAGCCGCACGGCGGGTCGCCGGCCCCGTCCCCCGCCCCGTCCGGACGCGCTCGCCGGGCCGGATGCGCGCGGCGCTCGTAGGCTCGAAGACATGTCAGACGTGTACGCGGCCCGCAGGGGCCTGCTCCGCGACCGCTGTGCCGCCGCGGGCAACTCCGCCGCACTGATCACGCGTCCGGCGAACGTGCGCTACCTCACCGGGGCGTTCCCGCTGGGCGCCGTCCTGCTGGTCGGGCCCGCCGACGACGTGCTGTTCTGCGGCAGCGCACCCACCGGCGAAGCCGACGAGGGACGGCTCGACGAGCGACTGAGGCTGTCCGTACTGCCGACCCCCGGCGCCGACCCGGCCGTGGCCGCCGCGGACCTGGCCGCCTCCGTACGGGCCGACTCCCTCGCCGTCGAGGAACACCACCTCACCGTCGGCCGCCACCGGGCCCTGCAGTCGGTGGCGCCGCGGCTGCGGCTGGCCGACCTCGGTACCGCCGTCGAGCAGCAGCGCCTGCTCAAGGACGAGGACGAGATCGCCTGCCTGCGGATCGCCGCCGAGATCGCCGACCAGGCGCTCGGCGAGCTGCTGGAATCGATCCTCGTCGGACGTACGGAACGCCACCTCGCCCTGGAGCTGGAGCGCCGCCTCGTCGACCACGGCGCCGACGGACCCGCCTTTCCCACGTCCGTCGGCACCGGCCCGCACTCCGGCCGCGGCCGGCACCGGCCCTCCGACCGGCGGGTGGAGGAGGGCGACTTCCTCTCCGTCTGCCTCGGCGCCAACTACCGTGGCTACCGGTGTGAGATCGGCCGGACGTTCGTCATCGGCACGAGCCCCGCCGACTGGCAGATCGAGCTCTACGACCTCGTCTTCGCCGCCCAGCGGGCCGGCCGGGAAGCGCTCGTGCCGGGCGCCGCCTACCGCGATGTCGACCACGCGGCACGCTCCGTACTGGACTCGGCCGGGTACGGTGAAGCACTCGCGGCGTCCATGGGACACGGTGTCGGTCTCGAAATCGACGAGGACCCGCAGCTTGCACCTACCGCCATGGGTAAACTGGACGCTTGCGTGCCGGTCACCGTCGAACCGGGGGTTCACCTCCCGGGCCGGGGAGGTGTCCGGATCGATGACACGCTCGTCGTACGCCCCGAGGCGGACGGCGGTCCCGAGCTACTCACCATTACGACCAAGGAGCTGCTCGCGCTCTAGCCCGCGTTGCCGGGCAGGGGCGCGCACCCGTGGTCTTCCAGTGCAGGAGAATCCGCAACCGTGGCTTCCACGAACGACCTCAAGAACGGCATGGTGCTCAAGCTCGACGGTGACCAGCTCTGGTCCGTCGTCGAGTTCCAGCACGTCAAGCCCGGCAAGGGCCCGGCCTTCGTGCGCACCAAGCTCAAGCACGTGCTCTCCGGCAAGGTCGTCGACAAGACCTTCAACGCCGGCACGAAGGTCGAGACGGCCACCATCGACCGGCGCGACATGCAGTTCTCGTACATGGACGGCGAGTACTTCGTCTTCATGGACATGAACACCTTCGACCAGCTCATGGTCGACAAGAAGGCTGTCGGCGACGCCGCCAACTTCCTGCTGGAGGGCTTCACCGCCTCTGTCGCGCAGCACGACGGCGAGGTGCTCTACGTGGAGCTCCCGGCCGCCGTCGAGCTGAAGATCGAGCACACCGACCCGGGTGTCCAGGGCGACCGCTCCACCGGTGGCACCAAGCCCGCCACGCTGGAGACCGGCCACGAGATCCAGGTCCCGCTCTTCGTCACCACCGGCGAGACGGTCAAGGTCGACACCCGTACCAGCGCCTACCTCGGCCGGGTGAGCAGCTAACCGTGGCTGCCCGGAGCAATGCGCGCAAGCGCGCTTTCCAGATCCTCTTCGAGGCCGACCAGCGCGGGGTGCCCGTGCGCGAGGTCCTCGCGGACTGGATCCGCCACGCGCGGTCCGACGACCGGCAGCCGTCGGTCAGCGCCTTCACGATGGATCTTGTCGAGGGTTACGCCGACAAGGTGAACCGCATCGACGACCTGATCGTCACCTACGCCGTGGACTGGGACATCGACCGCATGCCGGTCGTCGACCGGAACATCCTGCGGCTGGGTGCCTACGAGCTGATCTGGGTGGACGACACCCCGGACGCCGTGGCGATCGACGAGGCCGTCCAGCTCGCCAAGGAGTTCTCGACGGACGAGTCCCCCTCGTTCGTGAACGGCCTGCTGGGCCGCTTCAAGGACCTGAAGCCGAACCTGCGCCGCGACTAGCCCGCTGCGGTCCGGCGAGACGGAGGGGCCCCGCAGCGCTGCTGCTGGGCCCCTCCGTCATGTGCGGGGCTGTGCGGCGAGCGCGCCGTGCGGCCCCGGCAGCGCAACGAAAACGGCGGGTGCCGGGAGCCCGAGAGG